>JARRNM010000089.1:0-14934 GCA_037384945.1 Deltaproteobacteria bacterium | reverse complement strand
ATCAGATCATAACTGCCACGTGGAATCCTCCTCCCTCTGAAGTTATCGCCCGCATCTCTTTCAGGGCGAGAAATCAGACGGACCTCCAGCAGCTGCAGACTGGAACTCCTTTTCCCTTGCGTAAGGTTCCCCCGGAGATGCGCCCTTATCTCGAGGCCACCGCCCAAGTGCAGTCTGACGATCAGCGGATCCGCAAGCTGGCCAATGAACTCACTAATGGTGTAACGACTCAATTCGATGCAGTTCAACGCATACTCACCTGGATCGTGGACAATGTCCGTTATGTCAGCCCACCAGAAGAATATGATGCCATTTACGCTCTCCAGGAACACAAGGGAAACTGTCAGAATTTCTCGCACCTTAGTGCAGCCCTTATGCGAGCGGTGGGAATTCCTGTACGCATAGTAAACGGGGTGACCCTAAACCAGCCATTCAATGTCTCCCGGAAAGGGGGCGTGTTAACCTTCAAGATGGGACAAGGACGTCATTCTTGGATCGAGGTCTGGTTCGAGGATCTGGGCTGGGTTCCTTTCGATGCCCAGCAAACCGAGCTTTTTGTCTCGAATCGTTATGTCAGGGTGGAGGTTGGAATCGACTCAAGTCTCAGGAAGTAAAGGGAAACCCTCCCTGCAAGAGTCTATTAGTGCTGACTTTGCCAGGGATGTGGTGAAGATATCCGGTACCCCCCAGGAGTACGGACCAAAGAACCTCCTTCTCGTTCCTCCGGTGGAGGCAGCATTTAAGGAAATAGTAGTAGCCCCACCACCGCCGCCACCGGTTATACCCAAGAAAGATAGAGACAAACTTCGTTTCCTGGTCCCATTCCATTACGGCAACCTCGAATTCCCGGAAGACGTGGATTTTGCTTTTCCCCGTGGCCCGGCAAGTACAGTTGGGGATAACCGTTACCAAATGACCAGAAATTTTCTCGTGGAAACCGCAGAGTACGTTACCACCAAACTTACTCAGTACGCTCAGGTTTTCGAGCTACGCAAACCCGTGAAGCTGGAAAAAATAGGGTTAGCACTTCACAGATTTGGAGGGGATGGGCAGCTTTGGGTTGAACTATTCGAGGACAAGAACATGAAGCCGGGGGCTCTCATTGCCACCAGTGACTTTATCAGTCTAAGCCAGCTCTCAATGAAACCAGGTTATCGTTGGGTAGATTTTGACTTCGGACGGGACAAACCTGTTCTCATGCCGGGCTCCTATTGGATAGCTCTGGGATTTACCGGAAGCCCTATCGTCAACTGGTTCTATACCTATGGCAAACCGGTAGGACCGGTTGAGGGTACACGCTACAAGGGGGTATACCAAGATGATTGGAGCAACGCTCTCAGCTATGAGTTCAATTATCGCGTCCTTGGCTTGACGGTAAAATGACTATTTAGAAAGGAAATTTCACTATGGAAGTTCTGGCTTTACTCGGTTCACCCAGGAGGCTCGGCAACAGTGAATTAATGGCTAAGGAAATCAGTCGCCAAATTGCCGAACCGCACAGGTTGAAGCTGGTTCGCCTTCCAGATATGGACATCAAACCATGCCGGGCATGCTACACCTGCATGTTCGATGAACACACCTGTCCCCAGGGAGACGATTTTCCCAAGATCCTCGAAGCCTTGCTCAAGGCCGACGGGCTTATTTTGGTTGTCCCGGTTTATATGCTTGCAGCCAATGCCAGCCTGAAACGGCTTTTGGATAGAGGTCTTTCACTTTACGGCCATTTTGAGCAGCTTTGGGCAAAACCCGCTGTGGCCGTAGCAATCGCCGGCATACCCGGCATGGAGGGTTACGCTAAACTTTGCTTGGACAGTGCCCTTCGGCTCATAGGAGCACAGCCAAAAGGCAGCGAAGTGGTCTATGGCGCCCTTCCGGGTGAAGTGCTGCTGAATCAGGACAATCTGCAAACAGCGGCGAATCTGGCCAGAGCACTGTTTGGTCCTTCCCCTGACTGGCAAAATCAGCCCTGGCGCTGCCAGGCTTGCGGGGGCGACACTTTTCGCTTTTTTGACTCGGAGCAGGTCCGCTGCATGACCTGCAGCAGTCCCGGCAGAACTCATTTCAAAGAAGGCCGGATTTCTTTCGCCGTGGATCCACCGGAGGACCATTTTTTTCTAACCCTGGAGGGTGCCCGGAGACACCTGCACTGGCTTCAGGGCATGAAAGAAAGGTTCCTCGAGCGAAAGGAGGAACTGAAGTCGATCTGTCTGAGCTATCTTCGCGAGGGCGAATGGCTGGAGCCGAGAGAGTAAAAGATTTTTGTTGCAATTTAACAGCAAGTTTTTTAAGTTCTTGAGCTAGCGTTTTCCTTTTGCACAATACAGGGCCAGGAGACCAAAACCTTGATTTTTTTCCCCCGAGGGGAGACCGCCGGTTTTCCTCCAACCTTATAATATGATTGTGCAAGCTTTTACATTTAACCCGAAACACAAGGTAAAGGTATGACCTGAACCAGCCAAGAATCCAGTAGGAAAGATGAAATCACTTGGAAAACATCTGCTTATCGAGTTTTTTCAGTGCGACCGCACCATCCTAAACGAGCTCAAAACCCTTGAAAACCATCTCCTGGCAGCGGTCGAACTTTCCGGTGCCACCGTCATCCAACCATTCTTCCACCAGTTTTCTCCCCATGGCATTACGGGAGTAGTGGTAGTCGCCGAATCCCATTTCTCATTGCACACCTGGCCAGAATACGGTTATTGCGCTCTGGATATCTTTACCTGCGGCGACAATGTAGACGGCCACAAGGCGCTCAACTACCTGAAGGAAAACCTGAAAGCCGCCAACACATCTGTCATGGAGGTAAAGCGCGGCATCTTGGATCTGCCCCAGTCCCAAATAAAACATAAGCCCGACCAGGATGCAGCATGAATGAAACCGTCTGGTTCGCCGAGGATGGCGCCACGAATCTGGTCATTAACTATCGCTGTCTGCGGACTGTCTATTCCGGCCGTTCCGCCTATGCCAGGATCGACATCGTGGACACAGCAGAATACGGCCGGATGCTATTTCTTGACGGGATAGCTCAATCCGCCGAAGAAGACGAATTCATTTACCACGAATCCCTGGTCCACCCAGCCATGCTCCTTCATCCCAATCCTAGAAGTGTCTGCATTATTGGTGGGGCTGAAGGAGCAACCATCAGGGAAGTAGCCAAGTATCAAAATGTCAGCCGTATCGTCATGGTGGATATCGATGAAGACTTGGTGAGAATCTGCAGACAACATCTGGGCTCGTGGAGCAACGGAGCTTATGAAGACCCTCGTCTGCAGCTCCACATCGGCGACGGCCGTAAATTCCTCGAACAGGCAGAAGAGACTTTTGATGTGATTATGGTGGATCTCAATGACCCTACCGAAGATAGCCCGGCCATATATCTCTTTACCCGAGAATTCTATCAACTGGTTCACCACCGCTTGGGAAAGGAGGGAATCGGTTGTTTCCAAGGGACAGACCTACAGCTTCCACATGCCCGCTTATGTCGAGCAGGCTTATAGCCAAAACCAAGAAATCATAACCGACGCCAAACCCAGCCTGTATAGTTCTTAAATGAAGAACCCAAGGGTTTCAGCATGCAGCAAGTAGAACTCAGAGGTCAGAGATCAGATGTCTGAGGTCGGGGCAAAAGCTGATCTCTGATCTCCGACTTCTGACCTCTGTGATAGACGACTTGAACGGTTTCAACGGTCTCAACGACTTACAAGAGCGGCAGGCCTTTCCATGAGGAGAGCATCCTCACCGTCGTGATAATAGCCCTTTGCCCTCCCTATAAAATTGAAACCTAGAGCTAGGTAGAATTCTTGCGCCCCTACATTACTTACTCGAACCTCGAGAAGCAGGGGCCTGCCGGCACAATGGGCTGTGGCCTCCTGGAGTAAAATGGTACCGATGCCCTTTCGCCTCAGCTCCGATTTCACGGCCATGGAGATCACATGTCCCTTCGGGTTGAAGACAATATAGCCATTGATAAACTCAGATACATCTACCAGGAAAGTGTTTGGATAAGTTTTATGGAGTCTCCAGAACTGTCCTAGATCGTACTGCGATTTCGGAAAGGCCTCAGCTTCTATCTTCAGGAGCTCATCAAAGTCTGCAGGTCTGACCTCCCTAATCATAGTCACCATCCACTTCTAAAGGCGGCTTAGTACTCATGTCTGAGTTTGCCCGTTTGGCGGAACGACACGGAGACACGGCAAAGGGAGACACGGTGATAGAAAATCGATAGCGACAACCATTGAGGCATAATTAGCTGGCAATTATAATGGTGTGATCTTGATGTGGGAAGTCGACATTAACTGCTGCAGTATAAGTTATTTCACTTTTTACATTTTTCCTGCTCCGCGTCGCCGCGTCTTCGCATCCCCGCGTCGCTGGTTCTTATGAACCTCTCCCATTCAAGACAAGCTCCCCAGGCCCTGTTCAAGGAGTCGCAAATTTTCCTCCGCGTAATTGAGCCGGTGCCTTACAATGGCCAGGTCCTCGGTGGTATCCTCTTGGCTGGTGGCTTTCTCGCGGGCAACCTCCTGAAAATGGCTGATATCTACCAGGGTAGCGTCGCCAAGATCTTGAAATATTCGGAGAAGGGCTTGAGCGTATTGCTCCGTGTAGGAAAAGAGATAGGCATACTTGAAGTTTTGGCGATAATCTTTAAAGTAGGTAAGCAACTCATTCTGCGCCTCCTTTTTTAGAAGGTCCACAGCCTCTCCAAAAGCCTCCTCACCAGACTCTTCAGCCCCTGTCCTGTTTCGACGCAGAACCCGGTTCTTTAGCCCTGAGAAGAGGCTGGCCAACCGTTTCAGGCTGAATCTCATCAACAGGGAGCCCCGACCCAAGGACTCCGAAGCCTGAATAAAGGCAGAGAACGGGGGCGGCTTTATGGGCGGCCTTATTGGCTTGGGCAGTCTCTCAGGGGCAGCCAGACTGAGGGGCAACCCCCTGTCGGCTAGTGTCTTTTGGTATTGTCCCAGTGCCTGGCCCAGCAAATCCCAGTAACCAGCGGCCGCCCCCATCAGTTTCTTTTCGATATTTTCCTCTTCGTTCTTGGCAAAATCAATGATTCTCAGATTAACCTTGTCAATAATATGCCGAGAGAGCATCTGCCTGAAATCCTGGTAGAAAAGGTAGAGGTTCGCCAGGAGCTTCCTGCTTTCAGCCAGCTGAATCCGCTTAAAGTTCTTTGCCTGATAGTTCTCTATCAGCTGCATGGTGTCGTTGATAATTGGGCCGTACTTTGTGTCAAAATAGGAATCAACGGTTTTGCCGATTTTCACCTTTAATGAGTCCTGAAGGCCGCCGAGGGTGTGTTCCACCGTGCTTAGTGCCGCTACCACCGATTGTTGGCGGATCTTGATGTCCTCAGCCAAAACGTGCAGCTCCTGCTGATCTTTAGACAGCAACCTCTGTCTGGTGTTGACTGCATCTTTCATGCTCCGGCTAACCCGCTGCAAATGACTCAAAACTCCCCCATAGAGAACTCGGTTGCGCTCGTTATTAACCAGGGCCTTCAGGTCATTACGAAAATTCTCGTAGTCCCGTCGTGAGATCTCTACCATTTCCTCTTCTTCGTACCAGCCCTCCAATCGCCTCGCCTCTCTTGAAGTGAGATACTTTAGGCTCTCTTCTGCCACGAGCAAGTGAAACAAGGCAGAAAAAGAGTAGATTCTGGCTTCCGGGACCAGCAGACTGAGCTCTTCTCTGACTCTCTCTTGCAGTTGTTGCAGCTCAGCAACTTCGCCATGTTCATCAAAATCCGTATTGACGACAAAGAGGGTTTGCGGCAGCATTCGAAGGATTCGTATGGCTTCGATGAGTTTTAGGTCGGCCTGCCGCAGCCCAACCCGACTGCTTATCAGGTAAAGGATATTGTGACTGCTGAGCAGATACTCCTGGAGCAAGGCAAAATGAAGAGGGTTGGGTGAATCACTTCCCTGGCAGTCACCTATCTCCACCATCTCGCCCAACCACGAGATAGGTAACTGTAGCTCCATATCCCGGAGGTACACTGCCTGGGATTCCTGGCTGACAAAAGCCTGATGCTGAATCAGTTCATCCCCTTTGAATTCAAGCAAAACCGGTTTATCTTTAACGTATTCGCTCAGCCTGTCGTAACCGCTCAGGTAAGCGTTGATCAGAACTACGTTGGGATCAAATGTCTCCCCGCCAACTACGGTTTCTTGCTTCAACTCTTTGATTAACTGCTGTATTCTGTCGCGGTCCCCTTTTCGCCGCAGATCCATGTGGGCGAAACCCTCAGAGCCTTTGGTTAGACCAACCACTGATAGTGCCTCGTTGATTTCGCCATTTATCTCTTCCCAGGACTTTATTTCGATCCATCCTTTTTCCTCCGAGCCCGCTCGAATACGGGTAATAAAGGCAGTAATGATTCCCGCTCCCCGCCTGAGCAGATCTCTGCCCTGTAGGGCATTGATGAAGGTGCTCTTGCCGGATTTCACCGGCCCCACTACCGCAATTCTCAGCGTCTGGTCCTGTAGAGATTCAGAGACTGCCTCGAGACTGCGGCGCCATAAATGCACTTGGGCCGAATCTTCCCTGAACAGGGGCGACAGTTCTTCAGTGAGTGTCCCCAGGGTTTCCCTTAAGTTCTCCAGACCACTCTGTGGATTAAGATTTGCCTGCATAGAGAATATCGAGTATTTCCAAGTTTTTCACACCACCAGGGGTTTGCACCCTAACTTCATCTCCTGGCTCCTTGCCTATCAGGGCTTTACCAATGGGTGATGTCACTGAAATCGTACCGTGAGCCAAATCCGCTTCATAGGGTCCTACCAAGCAATATTGCATTTCTTCGCCCGCGTCCAGGTCTGCCAGCACCACCGTACTGCCAAATGTCACCCGTTCAACTGAACCCTCCGCCACCTCAACTATTTCGCACTGGCTAAGCTTATGATGTAAATCGTTGATCTTACCTTCGAGCATGGCCTGCTTCTCTTTGGCAGCTTCGTACTCCGCGTTTTCAGTTATGTCGCCATGCTCACGGGCCTCTGCAATCGCCTGGATCACTTTGGGCCGCTCCTTTTGCTCAAGCCGCTGCAACTCAGCACGCAAGCGATCATATCCTTCCCGAGTTATTGGGAGGCGATTCATAGATATCTCCTTTTGCAAGTTTCGGTTCCATTCATAGCGGTAATCGCAGGAATTACGCGAAAATATTAGCCCCTGGGAGAGAAAAAAACGATTTAGACTCAATAGAGGAGATATTCGCTCATGATTATAAACCCGCGCAGCATAGAATTATAGCTCTTTATTAAAATTGAAAGCCCCGGCCTTTCTCTAGCCGGGGCGTCTTCCACAACGTCTCTTTTACCTAACCAGCAATAACCTGTCAAGACCGTAAGATCGCTTCGCCCCTTGGCATGGGGCATGGAGCATAGAGCATAGGGTCCAAATTTCGAATTGCGGATTTCGAATTTAAAAATACAAAAATATCTGGTCTATGACCTCTGATGTCCGACCTCTGACCTCTAGACACCTTGGTGTTAGTGCATAGTGTTTGGCAGAACTGACTTCTGATCTCCGACTTCTGACCTCCGACATCCACCTCTCACAACTAATGACAGCGAAGCCTGGTGACTTTAAAGGCCCTCTGCGAATTGCGATTAGCTTGTTTGAGGAACCTCAATCTTTTTATAGACAGGATGATCTACCAACCGAAATAACCCTGCAGTTCCATGTGGCAGTCTGTCTTTACGCCCTACCACCAAGAAGCCATGGGCAGCGAGGGCCTGGTGAAATCGTTGGGTAATCTCCTGTTGCAGAGAGTCGGTGAAATAGGTGTAAACCAAGTTGCGGCAAAAAATGAAATGATTTTTCAACGGCGGCGCCTCCCAGATCAGATTGTGCTCAAACCACTCAATCCTTTCGGTGAGATCACCCCGGAGGGAAAAAGTTCCCCTTTCATTGATACAGTACTTTTGCCGCAGATCGAGCGGCATCTCTCTGAAACTGCTCGCTGGATAACAGGCTTGCCGGGCCCTTTCCAGACAATGGCTGTCGCTGTCGCTGGCAAGCAAACGTAGCCTACGGCCTGAGTCGGCAAAACTTTCCTCCCACAAGATCAACAGGCTATAAGGCTCTTCTCCGCTGGCACAGCCGGCCGACCAGATTTGCAGCGGCGCTTCCGGATCCATGGACTCGAGCAGAGCAGGTAGCCAGATGTTCTCCAGTCTTTGGAAAAGGGAACCGTTCCGCCAGAACCGGGAGATGGTCACAGTCAGAATACTGGTGAGAAGATTTCTTTCCTCTTCATGCTCTGATAGATGACTTTTATATTCGCTCCATGTGCGCAGGTTCAATTGCTGCATACGGCCGCTGATGCGCTTCCGGATAGATTTGCCCCTGAAGCGGCGCCAACGTAAACCCAGAGGAGGCAGAGTAGTTTTGAGAAACTCTTTGTATTCCATGAGTGCACTCTTCAAGTAGAATATATTCAACTATATCACATGTGTACCGCTCATCCTTTGACATTCTCTCGCTACCGTCCATCCGCAAACGGTCTTTGCGGCTGTCATTCTAAGAAGTCCCGCAAATGGCGGGACGAGGAAGAATCTCGCGGCCAAACCGGCAGTTATTTGTCAAGTCGGCCTCCCTTGTGGAATTACTTCCCACAATGTGGGACCTTTGGAATCTACTAGGACCAAAATCCACCGTCTAATTTACTTACGAGGAATTGAAATCAGCGGCTTATAGAGTATTCCTGATCACCAGTAAGGTACCAGCCTGGATATTTCATGAATCACTTGCTACGACCACGGATATGATCGTCCTTCCTGCCGTCCTCGAGTGTCGGCCCCTGCGACGTACCATTCAGGTACGCCTCGGAACCAACACCCTGTGGTTGCTAGGTGGCACACCCATCTTCGTGATCTCGCGACTGCAATTCATGAAGTATCCAGGCTAGAGGCAAGGCGTCGAGGAGCGACACGACTGAACCGTATAGGGCAATACGCCGCAAAGAGGGAGAGAGCTAAGACAACGCCGCAGAATCTGTCCCCGAGAAAGCAGGGATGATGCCTGGCTGGTCCATCAGGGTCGGACAGGTGACTTGCTAAGATCATAAAAGGCTGGTATTCTTCCTTCATTATAATTCTTGTTTTCACCTTAAATTATATGGTAGGTTTTAACACTTTTCTCATCTATCCCTTTTCAGATGCACTGACCGCAGCCAGGAGATGGTTCTTTTTTAGTAGGTCTACCCGGCAAAGCTAGCAGAAACCCGGTTATGACCCCCACTTGCTGTTAAAACCTGAACAAAGTTCAAATCACGTATTGCAAAAGGAGGAAGATTTATGAGTAAGGGCTGGAAGTACATTCTGTTGGTTTCAGTAGCAATCTGTACAGTAACCTTTACCTTCCCCACGATGGCTCGAGCTGCCGACACAGTCAAGGTAGGCATTGTCTTACCCCTAACCGGCTCCCAGGCAGCTTTCGGTGAGATCGAGAAGCAATCGTTCGATCTGGCTCTGGAGGAGATCAACGCTGCCGGCGGGATCAAGGGTAAGAAGCTGGAATTTCTCATGGAAGACGATACTGGCAGGCCGGAAGTGGGCCGCTCGGTGGCGGAAAAACTGATCACCAAGGATAAAGTGGTCATGCTCGGTGGTGGCTATTCCAGTTCGGTGACTGCCGGGCTGGCCGGTGTGGCTCAGCAAAACAATATGCCTTTTCTTATCAACACCGGCTCGGCTGACGACATTACCGAGAAGGGTTTCACTTACGTATTTCGTCTAAACCCACCGGCCAGCGAGTATGCTAGCGGTGTAGAGCAATTCCTCGAGAAGGTGGTGAAGCCCAAAACTGTAGCGATTCTTTACGAAAATACCAAATTCGGTACCAGCAGTTCCAAGGCATTCGTCAAGAGTTGCGGAAAACTTGGAATCAAGGTGCTGCTCAACGAGGGTTACGAACACGCGGGTATTGATTTCAAGCCCATCTTGGTCAGAGTAAAACAATTGGACCCGGATATCGTCTACATGGTCTCCTACGTCATGGACGCGGCCCTGTTGATGCGCCAGTCTCGGGAATTGCAACTGACTCCCAAGCTGTTTATCGGCGGCGGTGCCGGCTTCACCCTACCTGAATTTAAAGAAAATGCCGGGGTTGCTGCTGATTACGTGGTGTCGGCCACCTTGTGGCACCAGGTTCTGCCTCTACCGGGGGCCATGGACTACTTCAACAAGTTCAAAGCCAAATACAACAAGGACACCGAGTATCATGGTGCCGAGGCCTATGCGGCAGCCTACGTCATCGCTGACGTTCTGAAAAGAGCCAAATCTTTTAGCCCGGAGGACATAAGACAAGCCCTGGCAGAGACTGATATGATGACCGCTTTCGGTCCGGTAAAATTTGTTTCTTATGGGAAGAAAACCAACCAGAACAAGTTGACCACCTACGTGGTCCAGTGGCAGGGCGGCCACCTGAAACTCATCTGGCCCGCAGACCTGGCAAACGCCAAGTATGTCTATCCCGTAGACTGGCTCAAAGTGTGGGGCTACTAAGGTGAATCTGCAAGCGGTGGAGGACCACGAGTTGTTCTCCACCGCTTCTTTTCCAGCTGCGGAAGGAACTTGATATGCAGGTTTTCTTACAAACCATGGCTTCCGGAATTCTTATCGGGGGCATTTACGCCCTCATCGGCATGGGCATGACTCTGATAATGGGAGTTATGGGGATCATCAATCTGGCTCACGGCCAGTTGATGATGGTGGCCATGTACATCACCTATGTCCTCTACGCCTTCCTCAAGATTGATCCATATCTGTCCCTGCTGGTTGCCATGCCTGGCCTCTTTTTGTTGGGGGTGATCATTCAGAAAGCGTTGCTCAACCCCCTCATGGAGACAGAGGCCATCCTCCCGGAACATCAGGTGTTAATGACCGTTGGCATCGGCATGGTACTCACCGAGATCGCCCGCTTTATCTTCAGCTCCGACTATAAGTCGGTCACCACCAGCTACAGTGGTGCCTCTTTCTTTTTAGGAGGAATTTCATTTAATCTGGCTATGGTAATTGCCTTCTTTATTGCTGTGATCCTAACCATGGCGCTCTTCTGGTTCCTTCTCAAAACAGACATAGGCCGGTCTATACGGGCTACGGCACAGGACAAGGAAGCCGCCACTCTCATGGGGGTAAATTCTAGCCGGATTACAGTGATCACCTATGGCTTGGGCTCGGGTCTGGTGGCGGCGGCCGGCTCTTTGCTCATCCCTATTTTTTATCTCTTTCCTGACATAGGCGGGCCTTTCACCCTCAAAGCTTTCGTGATTACCATCCTCGGCGGCATGGGTAGCACGGTGGGTGCCATCTTCGGGGGAGTTACCCTAGGAATAGCTGAATCATTGGGAGCCACCTATATTGGCATGCAATACCGCGAGATGGTCGGTTTTGTCATCTTTCTGTTGGTTCTAATCTTCTTGCCGGGCGGCCTAAAGCGCTTGACCAAAGTTTAAAAGATTAAGGAGTCAGCCCTTCGACAGGCTCAGGCTAGTTATTCAGAAGCCAGAATTCAGCAGTGAAAACAAAAGCAATTTTTCTGATTCCTCAGCTAAAGGCTCCTGACTCCTGCTTCCTTAAACCCTAAAGCTGTGCGCTAAAAGCTCTGCTCCAAGCAAGCGAGGAGTGACATGAAACGCAACCAGGTGATCGTTGTCCTTATCGCCATCTTCTTCGTTTTGTTTCCCCTGGTGGTGAAGTCCGATTACTATCAGCACCTGGTCATCCTGGCCCTGATGTGGGTGGTTATCGGAGGTTCCTGGAACCTTCTAGCCGGATATACCGGCCAGGTCTCATTCGGTCATGCGGTCTTTTTCGGAACCGGGGCCTACACCGCTGGGATACTTGCAAACAAACTGGCAATCTCCGCTTGGTGGGGAATGGCCTTTGGCGGTTTCACCGCCGCCCTTGTGGGCCTGTTTATCGGCTGGGTCTGCTTTCGCTTGCGGGGCCCTTACTTCGCCCTGGCTACCATCGCTGCGGGTGAGATTTTTCGCCTTATCGCCACCAACTGGGAAAGCCTCACCGAGGGCATGCTGGGTATCATGATTCTTCAGACTTTCCGGAGTAAACTGCCTTACTATTATGTGGCTCTGGCTCTGGCGGCTGCTTCAATCTGGGTCTTCGACCTGGTAATGAAATCCAAGTGGGGTTTTTATTTTGTTTCCATCCGCGAAGACCAAGATGCCGCAGAGTCTTTAGGCATCAATGCCACTCTTTACAAGAACATATCGCTGCTGATCAGTTCGTTTTTCACTGGCATGGCCGGAGCCTTTTACATGAATTACATGGCCTTCATCGACCCCGAGGTAGTATTTTCCCTCCACTACATTTCGATCATGGCCATTCTCGTGGGAATTATCGGTGGAGTTGCCACCATCTGGGGACCTGCCGTGGGTGCTTTTATTATGATTGGTGTTCAAGAAACCTTCCGCAGTTCCCTTTTCGGGTTGGCCCCACCCTGGGTCAGCCAGTCCCATGTTTTGGTTTTTGGGCTCCTGGTGATCTTTGTCATCCTTTTTATGGCCAACGGTGTTGTGGGTGATTGGCCAAAGATAAAGCGACTTTTTGTCAGGAGTCGATAAATGCGGGGTGCTAGCAGTGAATTTCTTTGAAGTACAAAAAATCAGCAAAAAGTTTGGCGGGCTCATGGCAGTGGGCGGTGTGAGTTTCCAGGTGGAGCGGGGAGAGATTTTTGGACTCATCGGCCCCAACGGCTCCGGTAAGACGACCATATTCAACCTGATTAATCAATACTTCCCGCTGACTTCCGGAGATATTTTTTTCAAGGGCAGAAGCATCAAAGGCATGAAGACGTACCAGATCTGCCACCTGGGTATCGGTCGCACCTTTCAGGTGGTGAAGCCGCTCAAGCGTATGACTGTCCTCGAGAATGTAATGGCTTCTGCCTTTTGCCGGGTCAACAGTTTCCGGGAATCGCAAAAGTTGGCTCTGGAGACACTGGAATTCTGCAACCTCATTAAAGAAAAGGACAAATCTGCCGCCAGCCTGCCAATTGCCGGGCGCAAGCGTCTGGAGATCACCCGCGCTATGGCTACCAAGCCCGAGCTTCTCCTGCTGGACGAAACCGCCGCCGGGTTGAATCCCGGGGAACTAGATGAAGCCATAGAATTGATTAAACGAATCCGCGACCGCGGGGTCACCATCATTATTGTCGAGCACATTATGAAGGTCATCATGACCATCTCCAACCGCATCCACGCCATCAACTATGGCCAGACCATAGCCGAGGGCACACCTGAAGAGGTTGCCAACAACAAAGAGGTGATCGAAGCCTACCTGGGAGAAGAATCCTATGCTTAGAGTGCAAAACATTGACGTATTTTACGGTGATTTGCAGGTGCTCTGGGATGTCTCCTTCGAGGTGGAGGAAGGTGAAATCGTCGCCCTGGTTGGCGCTAACGGCTCCGGCAAGTCCACGACGCTCAAGGCCATCTCGGGTCTGTTAAACCCTGCCAATGGGAGCATTCGCTTTCTGGATCAGCGGTTGGACCAGATTCCCGCCAACAAGATTATCGAACACGGCGTTGCCCATGTGCCCGAGGGTCGCCGTCTCTTCCCCGAGATGACGGTGCGGGAGAATTTGATTATGGGCTCCCTGGCTCGCCAGGCCAAGCTGAAGCGAGAGGAAACCATGGAGTGGATTTTCGGCCTCTTTCCCAGGCTGCGGGAGCGGGAGAAACAGATGGCAGGAACCCTCTCCGGGGGTGAACAACAGATGCTCGCCGTGGGGCGCGGTCTTATGGCCTTGCCTAAAATGATCATGTTTGACGAGCCTTCACTGGGGTTGGCCCCCATTCTGGTGGCTGAGATCTTCAATATTATCAAGCGCATCAAGAAGGAAGGCGTAACCGTACTCATAACCGAGCAGAATACCAAACAAACCTTGGAGATAAGTGACCGCGGCTACGTCCTGGAAAATGGCCGGGTTGTGCTGAGCGACACCGGACAGGAACTCCTCGACAACGAACACGTCAAACAGGCTTATCTGGGAATTTAACTGCTTCCAGAGGTCAGAGCACCAGCGGTTTTTCCGGCTGTCTGAAAAGGAGGTTTGCCATGTTGGTGCAGGATTGGATGAGTAGGAAGGTTATAACCGTTGATCATGATGCCTCAATCATGAAAGCATCTAAACTTATGAAGCAAAATGGAATTCAGCATTTGCCGGTTCTTAAAGATAAACGGTTCATTGGGATCATTTCCGATCGGGATCTGAAGGAGGCCCAGCCTTCGGATGCCACCACTCTGGATATTTACGAGCTTTACTATCTACTGGACGAACTCAAGGTCAAGAGCGTTATGTCTCCCAAGCTCTTTACCATTACCGGTAAAGAGAGCGTAGAAAAAGCTTCCGTTACAATGCTCAAGCATAATATCTCTGCGCTGCCGGTGGTTAACGCGGAGGGAGAGTTGCAAGGAATCATTACCAAAGGCGACGTGTTTCGAGCCTTTGTCTCCATTTCCGGTATTTATCAAGCGGAATTGCAGATCGGTTTTCAACTGGAGGATCGGCCTGGCTCCATCGGGGAAGTTGCTGCCGTCATCCGGGCTCATGGTGGTCGAATTGTGAGCATTTTAACTGAATATGAACGTCCACCCGACGGCTTCCGGTTCGTGTATATCCGCGCCAGGGAGGTAGGGAATGAACAAGCCCTGTTCGAGGAGCTCGAGGGTAAGTTTAAGGTTCTCTACCATTCCCACGATAGATTAGATTGACTCTCAAGACTCCCAAATAAACCCTCCCCACTGCACCCAAGCATGAAACATCCTGGTTATGAAATCACATGTATTCCATTCTCCAGCCCGGATATTCCATGAATTACCGTCGCGAGACCACGAAGATGGGCGTGCCACCTGGCAACCGCAGGGTGTTGGTCCCGAGGCATACCTGAATGGTACGTCGCAG
>JARRNM010000088.1:0-11516 GCA_037384945.1 Deltaproteobacteria bacterium | reverse complement strand
GGAAGACTACGAGCCTATTCTGGAGCGGCAGATCCACCACCTGGTGAACTACGCTCAAGGGGTTATGCATATCGGCCAGCGGGACATTGCCTGGTACCGAATCGGCAAGGCCGCCGTGGAGAAGGGCTTCACCCTGGAGCACATCGGTAAGATCCTGCACGCCAAATATCATCAGGATTTCGGTGCCATCTTCGACAAGTGTCAGGTGAAGATCTACACCGACGAGAAGAAGGTCAAGGAGGTCGTGGAGAAAGCCCGCTCGATCTATCATACTCGCGACGAGCGCATCGAGGGAATGACTGATGAGACCACCGAGACCTACTACTCTTGCACCCTGTGTCAATCATTTGCCCCTAACCATGTTTGCGTGATCAGCCCTGAACGCACCGGACTTTGTGGTGCCTATAACTGGATGGACTGCAAGGCCTCCCACGAGATCAACCCCACCGGCCCCAACCAGCCCATCGAAAAGGGTGAAACCCTGGACGATAAGCTGGGCAACTGGAAGGGAGTCAACGAATTCGTCTACAAGGCCTCCCGTCAGGCCGTCTCCAGCTACAACTTCTACAGCATTGTGTATGATCCCATGACCACCTGCGGTTGCTGCGAGTGCGTGGCTGCCATCCTTCCCTCGTGCAACGGCATCATGACGGTGAACCGGGAATACAACGAGATGACCCCCTGTGGCATGAAGTTTACCACTCTAGCGGGTACCATAGGTGGCGGACAGGTGACTCCGGGATTCGTGGGGCACAGCAAGTACAATATCTGCCAGCGCAAGTTCATCCTCGGCGACGGCGGCCTGAAACGAGTGGTCTGGATGCCCAAGATGCTCAAAGAGGAGATCAAAGAGCGGTTCGAGAAGCGAGCAGAAGAAATCGGTGTTCCTGATCTCTTGGATCGGGTTGCGGATGAGACTGTTGGGACATCTGAGGAGGAAATTCTGCCCTTCCTCACAGAGAAGAAACATCCGGCCCTGGATATGGATCCGATTATGTAAGCAAACTAAGTGGGCGGGAAGGGAATAACCCTTCCCGCTCTTGGTGATCATCTTTAGCGGAGGTTGAGGAGAATAAGCTATGGGACTGACTGGAATTCAGATTTTTAAGCTGCTGCCGAAGACCAACTGCGGCGAATGTGGGGTTCCTACTTGCCTTGCCTTTGCCATGGCCCTGGCATCGGGGAGTGCGGAACTGGACGCCTGCCCCTATGTCTCTGACGAGGCCAAAGAGCAACTGGCTGCGAGTTCGGCGCCCCCTGTTAGACCTCTTACTGTAGGAACCGGCGATTACGCGGTCAAGGTCGGTGGTGAGACTGTTATGTTTCGCCACGAAAAGACCTTCGTGAGCAAGCCTGGTCTGGCCGTCCTGGTTACAACCGAGATGGACGATGCCACGGTAAATGACAAACTAGCAAAGCTGGATAAGTTCCAGTATGAACGAGTTGGGCTCAATTTGAGGGCGGAAATGGTGGCGATAAAAGATGCCTCGGGCAGTGCCGACTCTTTCGTAGCTCTGGTCAACAAAGTAAAGGATGCGTCTCAGGCTGCGCTTATTTTGATGAGCGACAATGCGGATGCACTTGCCGCTGGCGTCAAGGCCTGCGCCGACCGCAAGCCCCTCATCTATGCGGCCACAGAGGACACTGCTGATACACTGGGTGCACTGGCAAAGGAAACAGGTTGTCCTTTGGCAATCAAGAGCAGCGATGGCTACGATGGCCTAGTTGCCCTCAGTGACAAGCTCACCGGTATGGGCCTAAAAGATCTGGTACTGGATACCGGTGCCAGGACTGCCAAACAGGCTTTTGCAGACCACACAATTATTCGTCGGGCCGCTGTCAAAAAGGTCTTTCGACCCCTGGGATTTCCCACCATCACCTTTCCCTGCGAGATGGCCGACAACGTCATGGATGAGACCCTGGTTGCCGCTATGTTCATTGCCAAGTACGCCGGGTTCGTAGTGATGAGCGATCTGGAGGCCTACAGCCTTTTCCCGCTTCTGCTTGAACGGCTTAACATCTACACCGATCCCCAGCGACCCATGACTGCGGAGCAGGGCATCTATCCCATTGGTAATCCCAATGAGAACTCGCCGGCGCTGGTGACCTGCAACTTCTCCCTCACTTATTTCATTGTCTCAGGTGAGATCGAAGGAAGCAGGGTGCCGAGTTGGCTGGCTGTTGTGGATACTGAGGGATTGAGTGTGCTCACCGCCTGGGCTGCAGGCAAGTTTACCGGTGAGAGCGTGGGTACTGCCATTAACAAGATGGGTCTCGCTGACAAGATCGCCCAGAAGAATTTGATCATTCCCGGTTATGCAGCCGCAATCAGTGGTGAGCTTGAAGAGGAACTGGCAGGGTGGAAGATTCAGGTCGGTCCGCGAGAGGCAGCTCATATTCCCAAGTTTCTTAAAGAGTGGAAGCCGGCATAGTCTGACATCTGAGAGCATCTAGCCAATACCCAACAGCCGGTGTCTATCTGGTTCGGGACCTGAGGGCCCCGGGCCTGCTGCCTTTTACTTTTCTAAAAACAATCGCGGTGTTCATCTACTGGTAGAGGGATGGCAAGTTAGTGCCTGAGTGCACCACGCCCTAACTTTACCGGTGAAGGGGAAGGAGGGTTTATGATTCTCATTGGCGAAAACATGAACATTATGAGCATCAGGTATGGCAAAGCCATTAAAGAAAAGGATGCCAAGATCATCCAAGAGCTGGCAGTCCAGGAGCAAGAGGCCGGGATGGACTATATCGACCTCAACATTGGCCCAGCAGGCAGGATTGGCGAGGAGTTAATGGAATGGATGGTCAAGACTGTCCAAGAGGTGGTGGATCTGCCCTGCGCTCTTGACACCTCCAATGTCGCCGCCATCAAGGCAGGCCTGAAGGTGCACAAGGGGAGGGCGTTGATTAACTCGATCTCGGCACGGGAGGACAGGTTAGAGGCCCTGCTGCCACTCGCCAAAGAGTTTGATGCTGATTTCGTGGGCTTGCTTTGGGGCCCTGAGGGAATGCCCAGAGACGAACATGAGCGCGGCGCCCTGGCGGAGGTGATTAGAAGCAGCGCTGCGGCGCAAGGCATTCCCATGGAGCGTATTTGGCTGGATCCTATTGTCACGCCGGTAAACGTTCAACAAAACCAGGTCATGGCACTCTACAATTTCATGAGAGATTACTACAGCGCAGGTGTTTTTGAAGGGTGCACCTCCACCTGTGGACTTTCAAACGTTTCCAACGGACCTCCGGAACACTTGCGGCCCATCCTCAATCAGACCTATCTGATTATGCTCAAGCGCTACGGTATGGGTTCTGCTATTGTGGACACATTTGACACGGAGCTTCACAAGTTTGCCCGGGGTGAGATGCAGGATATTGAAAATCTTGTATTCAGGGTGTGTGACGGTGAAGAGGTAAGCGTAAGCAGCCTCGGCAAGGAAGAGGCTGACCACGTTAAGACGGCCCGCGTGCTCCTGGGGCACAGCCTTTACTCAGATTCTTGGCTGCAACTTTAGGCAAATCCAATGGCCAAGCAAGACTCCCCTTCTTATCGAAAGGAGGGGAGTTTTTTTATGCAAATCGCAGAGCGCTCCGCACTGCGAGACGAGAGGTCGAGCGAGACGGGCGAGACGAGGAAAAGGCGAGAGGAAGTAGGTCTAAAAAGTGCTCTCCGGTGACATCATCATAAATGACAGCGTAGCCAAATGACTTGGCGCTACTCAGGCCCATAAAGGGGGAGGATTCGTCTCATCTCATCGAGGTTTTCTTTATATAGCAAGAGAGACTGGAGGAGCGAATCATGTTCCACTACGGCATATCGATCCGGCCCGCGGCTCCAGAGAAGTTTAAGTTCTAGCTTGTTTTGATAAAAAATGACCCCGGCATCGGTGGGGTGGGAAAGAATAAATTTGTTCTCCCTCGGGGTGCTTGCCAGATGATGTTCAGCAGCAAAGAAAAAAAGAGCAGCTGCGGGTAGGGAGAAAAAACGGTGTTCCGGGCCAAATTTATTCCAGGGTGCGCTTTCGATGTTGTAGATTACCGTTGAACCGTTAGGGGGTATCTCCAAGGTAAGGGCTGCTTGAATCTGCATGGAGAGAGGATTTGCTGACAACTCGGGTCCTTCCTCGATACACTCGCCCAGCAAGTGAGAGAAATCAGCAAGGCGGGTCAACAACAAGAAAGTTTTTTCCGAACTACTTCCCTGTCGCCGGAGGAGTTCCCAGACAAAGGGACGGCGGTACCATTCAAGTTTATGCAAAAGCTCCCAAGCCTCCAAATCCCAGTCGGAAAATAGTCGACTGTTTTGTGGATCCAGAGGAACGATGGTGCCGGGGACCAGAGACTTTTTTGCCCGGTTGAGGACGACGAAGGTACACTGCGAAGGCAATGGAGAGACGAGTTTAGTGTTAGAGGTCATATACCATCCAGATTACGAAAATGATTTCTCGCCCGGAACAATCGAGACACCCCGGCGGATCAGGGCTATCCTGGGTAGTCTACAGAAATACGAGCCTTTTATCAAACCTCAATCGGCTTTGGAGGCAGACCTATATCTGGTTCACGAGCCGGCTATGGTGGCAAGGATCAGAAGTAGACGGCTGATGCTGCAGGGAATCTTGTCCGCCGTGGGCGGGGCAATTGACTGTGCCAAACTGGCACTGGATAAAAGGCCTGCTTTTGGACTTGTGCGACCTCCAGGCCACCACGCAGATCAGAGCGGATCTTGGGGATTTTGTTACGTGAACAATATGGCCATTGCTGTCAGAAAGATACGTCAGGAATTCGAGGTTCGCTGGGTGTATATTATAGACTTGGACCATCACGTGGGAGACGGCACCCAGAGAATTTTCGCATATGATTCCGAAGTTTCGGTGAAGAATGTCTCGGCAGTGGAACGAGAGCAGTATATGGAAAAGGTACAGCACGTCTTAAAGGTTATCAGGAAGGCCGATCTGCTGGCTGTGTCAATTGGCTTTGATACTTATGAAAAGGATCTTGGCGGCTTGCTGAAAACTGAGGACTATAGACTCTTGGGTTCTTGGCTGCGCCAGGCCTCCGAGAGACTTTGCCAGGGGAGGCGGTTTGCCTTGCTCGAGGGAGGCTACTATCTTCCGGACCTAGGGAAAAATGTCCTGGCTTTTTGCGAAGGCTTCTCAGGCGAGACGGGCGAGACGTGAGGTCTGGCGAGACGGGTAAAGATCCGATTCGTGTTTTTCCTCGTCTCGCTCGTCCCGCTCGTCTCGTCCAAACAGCTATGTGTCATAGCTGTTTGGCAAGTGTCTCCTTCAGTTTCGCCCCTGCCATCTCCTTCAAGCGCGCGTGGGCGGCTGCCAGCCGGGCCACAGGAACTCTGAGGGGAGAGCAAGAGACATAGGTCATCCCCACCAGGTGACAAAATTCAATAGAGCGGGGATTGCCACCATGCTCACCGCAAATGCCGATTTCGATGTCAGGCCGGGTCTTGCGAGCCCACTCGATGGTTATTTCTATGAGGCGGCCCACTCCCTTGACATCCAGAATCTCGAAAGGATTGTCCTGAAGAATCTGCCGCTCGTTGTACAGCGGAAGAAATTTGTTCTCGGCATCTTCCCGGGAGAATGAGAAAGTTCCCTGACTGAGATCATTGGTGCCGAAAGAGAAGAACTCCGCAACCTCTGCCAATCTTCCAGCGCGCATGCAGGCGCGGACTACTTCGATCATAGTGCCAAAGAAATATTTCACCTTGACCTTGTATCTTTTTTCCACCTCCTGGTGAATCCTTAACGTCCTCTCATGCACCCAGCGGAGTTCCTGGGCTGTGCAAACCTGAGGGATCATGATCTTCGGCTTCACCTCTAATCCCGCCTGGATGCATTCCGCTGTAGCCTCAAGAATAGCCTGAATCTGCATGTCATAGATCTCAGGGCTTGAGATGCCCAAACGGACGCCGCGGTGTCCGAGCATGGGGTTGACCTCGGTGAGACTCCGCACCTTGCGTAAGGTTTCCTCTTTTCGCGAAAGCATTTCCTCGTCTATACCAGCTCTGCGAATTTGAGCAAGATCGTGGATAACAGTATCCATGGCGGGAACGTACTCGAGGAGCTTGGGATCCAGTATCTTCATGGTTTCCGGAAGGTCCTCGACGGTGCTCATGAACATGGTGAATTCCTTTAATCTCTTGATGTCGACCATTAATTCTTCGATGGTGGGGAGAAATTCATGGAGCGGCGGGTCGAGGAGGCGGATGATTACAGGAAGACCTTCCATGGCCTTGAAGATTGCTTTGAAATCTTCCTTCTGCATGGGAACCAACTTGTCGATGGCCTCCTGGCGGTCCTTGTCGTTGTCTGCCAGGATCATCTCCTGAAACATGGGGAGCCTATCCGGGTCGTTGAACATCCGCTCGGTTCGGCAGAGGCCTATGCCTTCCGCGCCCAATTGCCGGGCTCTGACTGCGCCCTCGGGAGTGTCGGCATTGGCCCACACTCCAAGGGTGCGAAATTCGTCCGCCATCTCGAGGATGGAGAGCATATCTTCGGTCATTTCCGGCTCGATGGTTGGAATCTGGCCAGCGTAGATGGAACCAGTGCCACCGTCGATAGTAATGACTTCACCTTCACCGAATTGCCTTCCTCCCATGGAGACCTTCTTTTTGCCATAGTCAATATGAATATTCTCCGCCCCCGAAACGCAAGGTTTGCCCGTGCCTCTGGCTACCACTGCGGCATGGGAGGTCTTGCCTCCGCGCGAGGTGAGAATCCCCCGGGCCGCGAACATACCGTGAATATCATCAGGCCTGGTTTCCTCCCGCACCAGGATCACCTGGTGGCCCTGCTCTGCCATGGCCACCGCATCATCAGCGCTGAAGCAAACCTCACCTACGGCAGCTCCGGGCGAGGCAGGAATCCCCACAGCCAATGGTTCGACAGCGGCTTTCGGGTCCAATCGGGGATGAAGGAGCTGTTCTAGCGAATCAGGTGCAATCCTCATGACCCCTTCATGCTCGCTAATTAACCCCTCATTTACCATGTCATTAGAGGTCTTAACCAGGGCTTGAGCATTCATCTTGCCATTGCGGGTCTGAAGGCACCACAGTTTGCGCTTTTCAATGGTGAACTCGAAGTCTTGAACCTCGCGATAATGGTTCTCCAGAGTCTGGCGCAGGTTGAGCAATTCGCGGTACGCCTTGGGCATGTCTTTGCGCAATTCCTTGATATGCTTGGGGGTGCGGATCCCGGCAACCACATCCTCTCCCTGGGCATTGACAAGGTATTCGCCGTAAAGCCGGTTCTCTCCGGTTCCGGGGTCGCGAGTGAATCCCACGCCGGTGGCGGAGTCATTACCCATGTTGCCAAAGACCATGGTGCAAATATTTACCGCGGTTCCGTAGGCCATTTCTTTGGTAATGTTGAACTGCCGCCGGTAGTCTACCGCCCGCTTGACGTTCCATGAGCGAAAGACCGCTTCCACCGCCATCTCGAGCTGAGTCAAGGGATCTTGGGGAAAAGGTTTTTTGGTTTTGCTTTTGATAACCTTTTCGAATTCATCGCAGATCTTTTTCCATGAATCAGCAGTGAGGTCAGTGTCGAAACGAGCCTTCTGCTCTTTCTTTTCGTCTTCCAAGATCTGGTCAAAGTATGAGTCTTCTACGTCCATGGCAATCTTGCCGAAAAGAGAGAGGAGGCGGCGATAGGCGTCATAAACAAATCTCTTGTCCTTGGTGAGCTTGATCAACCCGGCAACGGTCTGGTCATTGAGACCCAGGTTGAGAATGGTGTCCATCATCCCGGGCATGGAAAGAGCCCCACCGGAGCGTACTGATACCAGGAGAGGATTCTTCGGGTCACCGAAGCCCTTGCCGGTCTTCTTCTCCACTTCACTCAAATGTGATTTGATTTGCTCCATGAGACCCTTGGGCATCTTGTTCCCCGATTCAAGGTATTCGATGCACGCCTCCGTGGTTATGACAAACCCGGGGGGGACCGGAATGCCGATCTGCGTCATTTCGCAGAGATTAGCACCCTTGCCTCCTAGTAGCTTTTTGTTCTTGCCGTCACCCTTCTCAAAAGAGTAGACAAAAGTCTTGCCAGCCATTGCTTCACTCCTGTTAACTTATGGTTAAAACCAATTCCGATCTCACCCGGAAGCTGTGGATGAAAATCACCAGTTTGTATGTGTTCTGGATAATATTGCCATAGATTAGTATGACAAAGATCCGGCGAGAGTCAACTATTATACTTTCCCGAACAAACCCTTGGAGATTAATTTATATTTTTGCTGCCAACTCTCCACCAATTTCATAATATAGTGGGGCAGCACAATACGAACAGGTAAAGCTGTGCATTTTGGCATAGCCCGGATGTTTCATGAATAACCTGCTGCGACCACCGATATGGCCGTCCTTCCTGGCGTCCTCGGCTGTCGGTTCCTGCGACGTACCGTTTAGGTACGCCTCGGAACCAATCCCGCGGCAGCGCGGGACGGTTGCCAGGTGGCACGCCCATCTTGGGGGTCTCGCGACAGCAATTCATGAAACATCCGAACTGGGGAAGTGTGAATGATTCATCCATGCAAAATTACTGCCAAAAAGATGGAGTGAGCAAATGATACCCCTGAGACGATCGATACTCTCTGTGCCGGGTAGCAGTGAGAAAATGATGAGTAAAGCAGTGGCCCTGCCTGCGGATGAAATAATGCTGGATTTGGAGGATGGGGTTGCCCTTGAGGAAAAGGAAGATGCGCGGGCAGAAATCATCCGGTCCTTGGTGGATTATGATTGGGGGGGCAGGGTTCGGGCTTACAGAATCAATGGTCTGGATACTCCTTTTGCTTACAGGGATATAATTGAGGTTGTGGAGCAGGCGGGAACCAGTGTCGATGTCGTGGTTATCCCCAAAGTGGAAAAGGCTGCTGACGTTCAGTTTGTGGATCTCCTTGTGAGTCAAATTGAACTGAGGATGGGGCTGAAAAAGAGAATTGCTCTTGAGGCGTCCATAGAGACGGCCCTGGGAATGTTGAACGTCAGGGAGATAGCCTTTGCCAGCCCTCGCCTGGAAGCGCTGGTTTTTGGCATAGCAGATTATGGAGCGTCTCTCACCATGCCCAGCGGCGGCCTAAGCGGGCATGGCGATGGGGAAGAACAATATCCAGGGCATCGATGGCATTTTCCTCTGAGTCGCATGGTGATGGCAGCCAAGGCCGCTGGGTTGGCGGCCATTGACGCACCCTATGGGGATTTCAAGGATACGGCAGGTCTGAAAAGATCATGTCAAATTGCCGCTTCTCTGGGCTATGATGGTAAGTGGGCTATTCATCCCGACCAGCTGGAGATTGTCAATGCAGCCTTCATCCCCAGCGATGACGACATCAGTCTGGCGCGAAGGATCCTACAAGCCTACAGAAAAGCCGAAGCCGCCGGGGAGGGAGCCACGGCTTTGGACGGGAAGATGGTGGATGGAGGTTCAATCCGTCTGGCCCGGATAACTTACGATAAAGCCATGAGGTTGGGGCTGGTGGAGGAGGAGAGCGATTAGCCCTTTGGCGATTGCGGATTTCTGATTACGGATTTGGAAAGAATAAGGAGAGTTCTTATGAGTATCAGTAATAGTCATCTCAACAAGTCCGGGGAGGAAAGACAAGTGACACTGCCACTTGGAGCTGAAAAATTCAGTGGAAAGGAGAAAAAATTATGAAAAAAGCACGGTTATTTCAGCGCGGCACCTTGCCGGCGGCAGCACTGGGCATGGTAACCGCGGTCTTGCTGATATTTGCATCAGGCAATCTGTTTGCACAAACAGAAACCTTGGTCTGGTCCGATGAGTTCGATTACAACGGACAGCCGGACCCCGACAAGTGGAACATCGAAAACTGGCCCCCCGGAGTGGTCAACGACGAATTACAGGCCTATACCGACCGGCCTGAAAATGTCCAGGTGGAAAACGGCCACCTAATTATTGAAGCCAGACGCGATCATTGGGAAGGAAATGAATATACCTCGGCGCGAATTCAATCCGCCTACAAAGGCGACATATTGTACGGTAGGATAGAAGCAAAGGCGATCTTACCTGAAGGACGCGGCACCTGGCCTGCGATCTGGATGTTGCCCACCGACTGGGTATACGGCGATTGGCCCACCTGCGGCGAAATCGATATAATGGAGCATGTTGGTTACGACCCCGGTGTCGTCCATGCTTCGGTTCACACTGAAACCTACAATCATACGATTGGAACCCAGATAACGGCCACTAAGGATGTTCCCGATTTTAACACGGCCTATCACGTCTATGCTCTGGAGTGGACGCCTGACGAAATTCGAATGTATGTGGATGATGTTCAGTACTTTACCTTCCTCAATGAAGGCACGGGATTCAGAGAATGGCCCTTTGATAAACCCTTTCATATTATTTTAAACCTTGCGGTGGGCGGAACCTGGGGAGGCGCACATGGTGTTGCCAAAAATATCTGGCCCCAACAGCTGGTGGTCGATTATGTTAAAATGTATTCCTACGATTTCGGTCCCGATGGCGAGCCGCCGACTGCTCCCACCAACCTGGCCGGAAACCCCTCATCATCTTCAATTACCCTCACCTGGGATCCCTCAACCGACAACTATGCGGTAAAGGAATACGAAGTTTACCTGGTCGACCCCGTTTCTGGCGATCGATCTCAAGGGACCACAATCTATCATGAGTATGTTGTTGGCGGCTTAAATCCCTTGACGACCTATACGTTAAAGGTCACTGCAAAAGATTACAGCGACAATGAATCTCCTCCCGCTTCAGTTGAACTCACAACCATCGACGTTGTTTCCCATCCAATCCCCGGTAAAGTTGAAGCCGAGGAGTATGACGCCCAGTTCGGCACTCAGACCGAGGCAACAACCGATGAAGGCGGTGGGGTGAATATAGGGTGGATTGATGCCGGTGACTGGCTCGAATATGTCGTGGAGTCCCCTGCGGCCGGTGAGTTTATCGTCGATTACCGCGTGGCCAGCCAATCTGAGGGGGGAGGATTTCAATTAGTCGACGAATCCGGCACTCCATTATCATATGTGAGCACGGTTCCGGTCACGGGCGATTGGCAAGCCTGGGAAACCATATCTTCAAACACAATCAGTTTGCCAGCCGGCCTTAGCCGTTTGAAAATAAATGTTACCCAAGGCGGTTGGAATCTGAACTGGCTGGAGTTTAGATCCGTTGATCCGACTATTGACAATGAACCACCCAGTGCACCGCCGAACTTATCTGCGGTGATGACGACAACGACCGCTGATTTGAGCTGGGATGCATCCGGTGATAATGTGGCCGTAGCCGGCTACCATGTATATCAGGATGGTGGTTACGTCGATTCAATCAGTGGTTTGAACTACCTCGTTGAAGGTTTGAGCAAACGAACCGGCTACACCTTTGAGGTAAGTGCCTATGACGCCGCCGGCAATGAATCGGCGATGAGCAGAATCAGAGTCCGAACCAAATCGAGATAAAAGGAAGGTTCAAAGAAACTCTTTCTGGTTATTCCAGAAAGAGCAGGTGCTTTTGAATTAG
>JARRNM010000087.1:0-11585 GCA_037384945.1 Deltaproteobacteria bacterium | reverse complement strand
GAGCAGGACAAAGGCTATCCACGGATGCAAAGAGTGTTCTAGACGCTGCAAGGGGGTTTCTACTTCGTGGCAGGCCATTTCTAAGGCGTGCACCGCATTGAGGTGACCGCGGTCTAGTAGTATGGAGTAGCCGCAGCTCTGTTCCTCACACTGGAACTCATCCATGATTCCTTTCACCTTGTTGACGAATTTATCGGTGTCATACTTCCCACGGGCCGGGATAAACATGGCAACTACGAACCCTGCCACAGTTGGATGAACCCCAGAGTTTAAGACAGCAATCCATATACCAAGACCCAGCAGGGTATAGAGGAGAGTCCACCTGATCCAGAGGAGGTTGGCAACAACGAGTCCCGCCACGAAAAATATGCAGATCAGTAGATAACTCCAGACGATTTTTTTGGTGTAGAAGAGCGCGATAATCACCACAGCACCAAGGTCATCGGCAATGGCAAAGGCAGAAAGGAAGACCCTGAGGCCAACAGGCAGCTTTCTGCCGAATACGGCGATGGCTCCCAGAGCAAAGGCAATATCTGTTGCCATGGGTATACCCCAGCCACCGGCAGTTGGGGTGCCGCGATTTAGGGCAAAATAAATGGCTCCAGGAAAAAGCATGCCCCCAAGGGCTGCTATGACGGGGAGAAGAGCGTTCTTGCGAGTGGAAAGCTCACCGACGAGAATTTCACGCTTGATCTCCAGGCCGACAATGAAGATAAAAAAGGTCATGAGCCCGTCATTTATCCAGTGGAGAAGGGATTTGGAAATCTGGTACTCACCCAGCCCCAAGGCAATCTCGGTGTGCAAAAAATTGTGGTAAATTGCGGCAAAGGAGGAATTGGCCAAGAAAACTGCTGCAACGCTGGCTGATAATAACAACACACTGCTGGAGGCCTCTTTTTTGAAAAAGGACTCCGCTGACCGAAAAATGTAGTCGGCCAAAAGGGTCGTTGGCGGTGGCATCTTGTGGTTTAACCTTAGTTAAGGTGGAGAGGTAATGAACGGGGATCGACAAGCCACTAGGTGACCGAGTCTCTTATTAAAGATTTTTAATAATCATCTCAACAGCTTTCTCGACTGAGGTTTTCCCCATATCGACAATCAGGTCGTAGAGGCGCGCATCATTCCAATCCTCTTTAAAGTAATGCTTGATCCAACTCTTCGAGTCACCTTCTTCTCTGGCAATATGGTGCTCAGCCGCCCTGCGACCCAGCTTATACCTGCTCATGATCGTCTTGATTTTTTCTTCCTCGTCTTTTCTTAGCCTCACATTCAGGACGCCGGGCTTGCCTTGCAAGAAACACTGAGCGCCCCAGCCCAGAATTATGGCATTGCCGGCCTGGTAAACGTCTTCCATCAGTTTCTTGACGGCCTCAAAATAGTTCTTGTCGTCTAGACAACCATGTTCTCTGTCAACTACCTTTTGCACTATCGTGCATGTATAGCGGTCCACAAAACGGAGAAGTCGTGAATGCGCATCACTGAGGAACGTCTCCACGTCACCTTTTGAGATGCGCAGCTCTTTGGCTAATCTCGCCACTAACTCTTTGCCGATGTACTCCCAACCGAGTTTTTTTGCTAGGAGGGATGCCACCTGTTCGCTGTCTGTCCCACTTTCCTTGCTTATGGTAATTACCCCCATTAAGCCCTCCTCGCTGGTGCTCCTCAAGTTTGATCAATACAGATGGTTCTGGGTTGGCGACCCAGGCATAATACTCCACTATCTGGTGATTGTCCATATGCCCATGGCACAAAGCGTTCTGCGCCATTTCTCATTTCTCATCTCTCATCTGGTAATCCGTCGATGAACTCTGCCAGCGACATTCTTTAAATATTTGGAGAAATGAGAAATGACAAATGATAGATGCTAAATGCTCAGTGCCTTGCCATGGCGGGGCCTTAGACTAAAAGTTGGCAGCCATGGTCTTGGCCTGTTTTCTGGCTGCTGCCAAGCTTCTTTCTTTCTCTTCCCGAGGACCCAGAGTCGACTCGATGGTTATCGTCTGAAAGTCACTGAAGCCGATGAAGCCCAAGATAAGCTCCAGATAAGACTTTTGCAGATCATAGCTCTCCATGCCGGTGGTGGGACCATAGGCACCACCCCGTGCGTAGATCGCTGTCACGGGCTTTTCCGTTACCAACCCTTTATAACCTTCCTCAGGAGAAAAACTGAAGGTGTATCCGGGTTGCACTATCACATCAATGTAGTGCTTCAACTTGTAGGGAATGCCGAAATTCCACATGGGAAGAGAGAAGAGGTACTTGTCTGCTCCAGTGAAATGTTCGATGATATCTTCCACAGCTCGCCAGGCCCGTTTCTGTTCCTCTGTGTGCTCAAGACCGTGAAGGATAACGTACTTGGAATCGATCACATGGCCATTGAACTCGGGCATGCTGAGATGCCAGAGATCCAAGGTTTCAACCTTATCGCTCGGGTGGGTACGCTCATACTCATCAACAAAGATCCTGGCAATTTCGATCGAAGCGGATCTTTCTTTCCGCGGTGAAGCCTCTATGTATAAAAGACGAGCCATCCTAGACCTCCTTCGTTCAATCAGCAATTAAGTTGTCTGGAATACCTCATTTGTTCGTTACATTGTTGCTCCAAATATAGGCACGAATCCGGTAGATGCAATGGCAAACAGAGAAAATGTCTATGGTGCAACAAACGCCTAAAATGTCAAAATTGTCTAAAGTGCCCAAACTGAGGATAACCTGGTGGGCTGAGTCTTTCCCCTTAACAGTTGAGAAATGGGGGCAGTTCTACTATATTCTTTGCTCTATTCGATTCAGTTTTAGGCATGTTAGATCATCTTAATTGGCTTTAGCTCTTTCAAGGTGGGAGTGTCCTATGAAGCTGGTGTTCAAAGCAAAGCTGGTCGCGGCGATCCTTTGTCTCATGATCTCTGCTGTTTGCCCCGCAGCCTCTGGAGCTGAGAGAAAGCCGGAGCAAGTCGCCTGTGAAGTCAACGCCGGGCCATGCAGTGGCAGCCTAAATGACATCCAGGTCACCTTGGATGTGGAGCCCAAGCCGGTGAAGGCAATGGAGGAACTTACTTTTACTGTTCGCTTTGCCGGAGAGAAATTTGTGGGAGATCCTTACATCGATTTGGGAATGCCTGGGATGAATATGGGCAGAAACCGGGTTTTTCTCAAACCAATAGGAGAATCCGTCTATGAGGGCAGGGGAGTAATTGTCCGCTGCCCCAGTGGTCGCCGTGCCTGGAAGGCTGCGGTAGTTATTCCTCATGTGGGTTCTGTGGAGTTTGTCTTCGATGTGGTCTACTGAAACTATATATTTCATCCTTTTTAGCTCCGGTTTAACCGTTGGTTTCGGTCACTGCATTGGAATGTGCGGGCCAATTGTCGCCTCCCTTTCACTCACCTTGAAGGGACGGAGGGTAATCGTCCCTCATCTTCTCTACAACACCGGCCGTATCACCACCTACGCTTTACTAGGTGGCGTCATGGGAGCGACCGGCTCCTTTACCTCAGTGGCCGCCCGTATTGCCAGCCTCCAGAAAGGGGTGATGATCTTTACCGGCATATTGATCATCGTAATGGGACTCGCCATGGCCGGATGGATACCTTTGGGCTCGATCTTCGCGGACTATTACAAGCCTGGGGGCCTACTGTCTCGAACCTTTGGTAGACTCTCAGAGACCAGGTCAACGGTTACCTACTACCCCTTGGGAATGCTCCTGGGGTTGCTCCCCTGCGGGGCAGTTTATACAGCACTTATAGCTGCAGCGCGGGCTGGCATGGAAGCCCAGAATACCTTGAAAGGCTGTTTAATCGGTGGAGGACTAATGTTGTCATTTGGGCTGGGAACCATTCCCTCACTGCTGATCGTTGCCAAACTCGCCGACCTTGGCTGGTTGAAAAGAAGAGATATAATTTATAAGATATCTTCAGTTCTTATGGTCATTTTAGGAATATATTTCGTTGTGCAGGCGATAAGGTATTGAGGGATTTGGTATTGATGATAGGCGCGAGGCATAAGGCGCAAGGCACAAGGAGAAACTATAGAATTCAATAGTCAGAAGTCAGAAGCCAGTAGTTGAGAGAAACTTAGTTTTGATCACTTATCTCCTGAATTCTGGATTCTGGCTCCCGAATTCTTACTCCATGCTCCATGCCTCGTTAGGCATTTAGAATTGGGGATTGAAAATGATGGATCTTCTGAAAAAGTTTTTCACAAAAACCTCCGATGAAGTTAGTGCTGCCGAGAGTGTGCGGACCTCTCGTGATGTGAGAATCGCAACTTGTGCTTTACTTCTTGAGATGGCGAAAATAGACGGTGAGTTCAGTGAACTTGAAAAAAAGAGTATCGTTGAGGCATTGGAGAGTAGCTATCAATTGTCGGCTGAAAGTGCAACCGCCTTCATGGAAGCTGCCGACGAACAGTTGGAGAAAAGTATTGACTTGTGGCACTTCGCAAAACTTATAAATGAAAACTATTCAACTGCAGAGAAGATTAAAATTATCGAGATGGTGTGGCAGATTATCTACACGGATGGAACATTAGACAAACATGAAGATTATTTGGTTCACAAGTTAGCCAACTTGCTGCGTCTCAGCCATGAACAACTCATTGAGGCCAAGCTTAAGGTGCTCCATTCGGCATAAATGAGGAATGCGGTTCCTGCCTCCGGCCCATAGGGCCTGTAGCACAGAGGGAGGACACAGCTTTTGCTTGCTAGTAAGGTTTCAGGTTTTACCCTTTATATTCTTTGCTGCTGACACCTGAACCCCTAAGTTATGGTGCTTGGATTTTGGGATTTGAACTAAAGTTGGAGGCCAGGAAATGACAAACTCGATCCAAGCTCTCATGGAAGCAGGAACAGCCGTTATCTCTGATGTTTTCGATAAGATGGGACATTTGCCGCCGGTTTTGGACAACACCCTTGTGCCCATACCTGGTCCGGGCATAAGATTCGCAGGTCCGGCCTACACCATCACCGGAGAGTTACATCGGTGGTCAGGAACGGGTGACAGAACCAAGCTGGCTGCCATTGATGCTATGGTGCCGGGGGTCGTCCCGGTTTGGGCAGGTAATGATATTCGAGGCGTCTGCTGTTTCGGTGATTTGCTCTCCGAGGCTATGAAAGCAAGGGGCTGCGCCGGAGTGGTGGTAGACGGCGGGGTAAGAGATCTGACCTACCTCAAGACCTTGAAGTTACCTATGATGGTCCGCTACCGTACGCCTGCCCAGGCAATCGGGCGCTGGCGCGTCACAGACAGGCAGGTGGCGGTTCGGGTACGTGGAGCCTTGGAAGATTGGGTTGAGGTAAGGCCGGATGATATAGTTGTTGCCGATGACGACGGAGTGATCATCCTGCCCGGCGAATTGGTCAACAGGATAGAGGCGCAAGTCTTGGAATGGGCCGAAAAGGATTCCAGGGCAAGAAAGGATATTAGGACGGGTACACCCCTTCTGGAGGCTCTAGATAAGTATGGACATCTCTAGATTTCGGATTGCGGATTGTGGATTTGGGAATTGAAGAAAGGCTCAAGGCGTAAGGAGTAAGGCACAAGGCAATAGAAAACTGTTTTTTCCCTTGCGCCCTGAGCCTTGAGCCGTATGCCTTTTTGGATTCTGGCTCCTGAATTCTTACTCCATGCTCCATGCCCTATGCCCAAGCGTCTGTTCTGCTGGCTGCTTTAGTTCTTGATTGCCTCTTTATCTCAACACCTCTCGCATAGCTTTGTAGACATCGGTGTTGTCCAAAGCCCTCCCTAAATATTCGCTTCCCGGACCCTGGCTCCAGATCAAGACGTCTCCCCCCGTGTGTCCTGTGGTGGTCCAGGCCCCAGGCACCAGGTCGCCGGGTTGGTATTCACCTTTCTTGGTACCATTGATGGCGAATCCACCGGTTTCGTGATCGGGAGCGACAATCACTAAGGTATGCTGCCCTCGGCTTGGCTTCTCATCGATCCAATTAAGGACTACTTGGACGGCAGCGTCAAAGGCGAGGGTTTCCCCGACCTGATAAGCAACATCGTTGCGGTGGTTTGCCCAATCGATCTGAGAGCCTTCCACCAAAAGGAAAAATCCATCCTCGTCTTTTTCCAGGGTCTCGAGAGCCGCTGCCGTCATCTGCGGCAGGGTTGGTTCTTCTTGCCTGTAGTGTTTTTTAGAATCAGCGCGGAAAAGCTCAGGAGTCTTGCCCCCTGGGGCGAAAAGCCCCAGGATATTTTTTGAGCTCTTTGCAACTGCTCTGTCCAATTCTTTCCTTGTATAAACCACGTCATAGCCCTTATTTTCAGCGTCTGCAATGAAGTTGCCGAATGTGCCACACTTGTCGGCCCGTATTCCAGTGGAGTTGAAATGCTTCAGCCCGCCACCCAGGATGACATCAACGCCAGTGAGCCGAATAAACTGCCGGGCGATTTCGTTCTGGCAATCCCTTGAGGCAATGTGGGCGCCAAAGGCTGCAGGAGTAGCATCGGTAACACTGGAAGTGACCACTAAACCCGTTGATTTGCCTAGCTTTTTGGCGGTTTCGAGTATTGTAGGGGTAGGTGCGGGGTCGCATTTGCCGTCTTGATCGTCGTCATGGCAGGATATCTCTCCATTTCGGAACTTATCGCCACTTGCCCAGGCAGAGGCGGCAGCGGCAGAATCGGTCACCGCACTGTCGGCGGAATAGGTTCTCTGGTAGCCAATAGTTGAGAGTGTCTCGAGATAGAGGTTTCCTCCTCCCGGGCCGTATTTAAAAATGCGAGCTGCAGTAACATCCGCCAGGCCCATGCCGTCGGGCACCATAAGGATGATGTATTTAGCTGGTGAGGGGGGCCCACTCTTGCTTTGGTATTCCTTTTTCCCAGTAAACCCGGTGAGGACTAAAAGAAGAGATAAAAAGATAAGAGCCGAGAGAAATGGGCTATTTCTCATAGGTTTTTCTCTAAACATCAGTCATTCTTCCTTTCATGGCCCCCCATTCCCCTGCTGGAAATTAGAAGTTGAAACGGTTTTGACCTTAACCGTCTATGCCATGATAGTCAACATCTTAGAAAGTAAACCCTGATGCTAATTCAAAACCTAACTTTAACCTGCCGATTCTTGACATCTGACGCCTCAGACGTTATCCCTAATGCAGAGGTAATACCCAGCGATTTCCAAAGGAACCAAAAGAGATGAAACGGACAATACTAGGGTTGACAAGTCTGGCGACTCTGACAGGTTTGGTCTTACTTATGGCCGTACCGAGTTGGGCTCGATCGATGCGATGTGGCAACCGATTGGTGCAGGTAGGGGATCCTACCATAAAGTTGCTCCAGCGGTGTGGAGAACCGGATCTCAAAGAACTGCTGAATACAGATGGACTGATTGTGGAAAAGTGGACTTACAACTGCGGCTCCCTAAGGTTTATGCGGATTATTACCTTGAAGGGAGGGGTTGTCTACCGAATTGAACTGGCCGACTACGGAAGTGGTCCCCCCCGGTGTCAGTGATCGTCGTGGAGAAAAATTGCGGCCATCTAAGGAGGGAAACCTTGCCAGGATAAATCTCTGGATTACCGAAATCCCCGCTGGGGCCACTTCTGTAAGTACTTGCCTTCACTTGCTATTTCCTTAACGATCTGGTTAATCATCACCAGAGCCAACCCCTTGGAACCAAATAACCCTACGTCGATCTGAATGTGGGTGAGACTATCGGTTCGAGGTTCTACAGTGACTTTGACTTCCTCGTTCTTGTCATCAACGTAATAGAATGTGGATTGCTCTGCATTGGTGGCTTCTTTCCTGAGCTTTAGTGAAAGTGCCTCTCCAGCGCGGCGAGTTGCCTCAACCACATCCTCGTACCGGGCCAGCTCAAAGCTTTTTATCCTGCCACTTTCGTAACGTGAGATTCCAGCCTCGCCTGCAGTGGAGCCAACAGTCGTGGACGGTCCAAGGACAAGGGGACTCAAGCAGGCGGCACACCCCGTGACCGCGGTCAGGACCAGCCCGATTGCTGTCAGCGATAGCAACCTATTGCACATGGTAAAGTTCACCTCTGGATCGCCCACGGGGCACTTGCTGAATTTACTGGTGTCCATCCGAAAGAAGCCGTTTCCGGATAGACACTCACTCAGAATGTCCGGGGTCGGCAAATACGACCGCTTAGAGAAAGAATATAGTAAACTTCTTGTCATTTCTCAACTACCAGGGAGATACATACCCGGTCTGTGTCCGGGAGATGAATAGAACATCCGGCCAAGCGGTCGGGCAAAAGGGTTCAAAAGGATCTGAGAGGTCATGACTTTGACAATCTTGACAAGTCTCAGCCACTCTGGTAGAAGGCAATCCCATTGTCTTTTCAGCGAGACTCATGCAAAGAAGTCCTCCATATCCAAGGAGGTGACTTATGGTAAAAGAAAGACGACGACACTCCAGAGTGGAGGTTGACTGGCCGGCTGTGGTGCAGCATTCCTATGGGGGGCTGGTGGCAGAAATGGAAAATATCGGCGCCAATGGAGCCTTCATCCGTTGCGACAAACCCCTTAGACCGAAGGAAAGGTTCAAACTTCTGATCGTGGCCCCCAACCACAGCCCTTTGAGTGCTAATGCTGAAGTGGCCTGGCTGCAAGTAGTCTGCTCGGATAAAAATTTGCCTCCCTGTGGCATGGGTGTTCGTTTCACCCGGGTCTCCAGTACGGTTCGGCAATATATCCGTGGCTTCGTGGCAGCGCAAAATAAAAATACTGCAGACGGTCAAGCAATGCCGGAGAAAATCAGATGAGATTAACCTCGAAAATTCTGGCGGTCCTTATAATCACCACCTTGCTCCCAGGTTGCATCGCCCTGGGAAAGAATAAGGAATTCCAGCCCTTCGACTCCACGAAACTCGACAAACTTGTCCCGGGAAAAACAAAAGCGGCAGAGGTGACGGAGATATTTGGAGCTCCAAGCGAGGTGGTAGAGCTGGCCAACGGCAACGCCTATATTTACAAGCGCACGGTCACCAAGGGCACGGTTTGCTGGTTGGTTCTTCTCACCCTTGGCAATGCGGAAAAGCAACACGACCAACTGGTTTTTTTCTTCGATCTCCATGACACTCTGACTCACTACGGCCTCAGCCTCGACGCCGACAAGGCGAAATATGAATTGCCCCGCTAAGATTTTTACGGCATTTTCCCTTATTGCGGCAAGCTTCTTCCTGAGCGGCTGTGTAAGTTACCAGATTTCTCGTTATGCGGAGGGAAATGAGGTTGCCTTTCCCAATGACCGGTTGGAGGTCGGCAAAACCACTTTGGGCGAAGCGCTATCTTTACTTGGTGCTCCAGACAAAGTGGCAAAGGCAGGGCTGGAGGACCTGCTGGTTTATGAGAGAGCCTTGCTTTACAGAAACCGGCTTAAGGTGGGACTCCCCATCCCTCTGAGCAGCGTCATTAGAACAAGCCTCGACGCCTCTGCCTACGGTACCCTCGTGCGCTATGACTCCCTCGCACTTTTTTTCAACTCTGAGAGAATACTCAGCCACAAAACATTTCAACAAGGGTCCAGCCATCCTTACCTCAAGACCCTATTTTCTTCAGACCAATGAACCCGTAGAGCCCTCCCCTGACAAGCCATTCCGCTTCCCGTCCTCCAATCCATTGTAAACTTTAATGTACACCTTTCTGGCATCTGAATTGCAACGTAACTCTTTGTATACCTATCGGCAGTTGTTCAGTAGGCTCCCGGAAACCCGGTCCTTTGGGGCAGGTGAGATCGCACAGAGCATAGTACCCATGGGCGAGAAGAGCGAGAAAAGCAAGAAGAGTAGAACGCCTTCCTTTCTCGCCTTGGCCATTTCTCACTTTAACTCTACTCTCTTTGCCCATTGCCTCATGGAGGCAGTCCAAAGCCGGGTGCTGTGAGGATGGACTCTCCACTCAATCGACATAATCCCTATCGTTCTGCACCAATTTGTCGTGCCTTGGCATTCTTTTTGCTGCTCGGTAACCAGGAATGATAAACGGAGCAGGTTAGTTAGATGAGATTACTTAGAGAATGGAATACTCTTACAGCTCGAGTCGTGGCCTTCTATCAACAAGGCTGGTACGCCATAGCGGAAAAGCTGGCAGCGGAAACTCTGGAGTTTGCCGAGAGCGCCTTCGGCCCAGACCACCCTAACGTTGCGGAGTCTCTAAACAATTTGGCCTTAATCTGCTATTCCCAGGCCAAAGAGGCTGAGGCTGCCATTTTCGAGCACACTCTGTCTCAGCGCCAAGGCGAGGTGCTTTGGCCGGAATCTCCGGATGCTGCCCAATATCTAAACAAACTGGTGCTGCTCAATCTCGCCAAGCGGAAGTACGCTCAGGCGGAGTCTTTTTTTGAACGAGCCTTAACTGTAAAAAAGTACGCCCTTGGGCAGCAGCACGGTGAACTATCTCAAATTTTGGGCAATCTGGCGGACTTACATAAATCTCAAGGAAACTATGAGGTAGCGGAGTACTTTATCAAGTCATTGAGAATTAGAGGTAATCCTGGCTTGCAAGGCGACGAAATCGCTGTTGATAACGCAAAAAGTAAAGAAATCAACGAAATAAGGCACAACAGAGAATACATGAGGTGTACAGGTCACTTTGCCGCCAAACTCGCTAAAGGGCAAAAAGGCTCTTTTACAGAAGGAATTACAGAAAATATCAGCCAGGTTGGAACCTTCATCAAGACAAAAGCGTGGGGAAATTTCAAACCTGATGACAAGGTCTCAGTGGCGATATCTCTTCCCTCAGTCTTCTCTGAGAACTATGCTGCTGTCGAGATGGTGGGACCGGGGATAATAACCAGGGTCGATGGAGAAAACGAAGGTGTTGGCATACAGTTCATCAGAAGCTTCAAGCACTTCAAAAGGGTGGGGGAGACAGAGGTTGCCGGCAAAATAAGGTACAAAAAACTTGCCCATTATCTAACCGTTCTGGGAAAGATGTCGTTGGCCGAGTTTTCCAAGATTTATCCAAAGGGATTTTTGGTAGAAAAATTTGGCCTTGATTTTGACCCGGAAGTCATCTTCCAATTCAGCACCAATGAAATAGAGGTTCCAAAGGTCCGGGATCAGCTGGCCAATGACCTGCTGGTCAAGGACTTTCTGGGAGCTAGGGTCATCGAGATCAATAAGAAAAAAATTGACAGCGATGAAGGAGTGGTAACCATCGGTCGAGGGGCGAGCAATGATATTGTCCTCTATAACAAAACTATATCTAAGTCACACGCTTTCTTCTATTTTCCCCTTTATGACCGCGGTGCCTTTGTGGTTGATCTAAATTCAACTAACTGCACCTTCCTCAACGAGACGAACTTAACGCCACACGTGACATACAATCTGTCTGATGGCGACGAAATCTCCTTTGGGCCACAGACAAAAGTCATCTATCTCTCCACCGGAACCTTTTATGATTTTGTCGCTTCGTTGAAAAGATCCAGTGAGAGCAGGACGGATTCCTAGCCCCTAAAGCCAAGCTATTCTTCTTGCCCAACTAAATTGACTCCCATTATACATGTAGGTAAACTACATAGGTGTGCCAACCTTTACGGTTGGCGCGAAAACCGTCAAGATTCCTTCTTTGCTCCAATGAAACCAGTTGAATCTATCGAGGCAGAACTGCGGCAACGCAATC
>JARRNM010000086.1:12220-44147 GCA_037384945.1 Deltaproteobacteria bacterium | reverse complement strand
CAAAAAGAAGTACATTTTCCCACCAGCCTAACTCGGAGAGGGTCACCATTGAAAATCTGCCCCGCCACCTGGCCATTATTATGGATGGCAACGGCCGCTGGGCAAGAGAGCGTAATCTCAGCCGCATCGAGGGCCATCGTGCCGGAGCCGAGTCGGTGCGAGTCATAGTTCGATCCTGCCGCAAAATTGGCATACCGGTCCTTACCCTCTATGCTTTCTCTAAAGAAAACTGGCAGCGCCCCTCTCGTGAGGTTCAGGCTCTCTGGCGCCTTTTAAGCAGATATCTTAAATCCGAGCTCGGAGAGATGATGGAGAATTCCATCAGACTCAATGCCTTAGGGGACATCGGAGAATTGCCGAGAGCCGTGCACCGTCTTCTTGTCGACACGATGAAACAAACCGCGACAAACCGTGATATGCTCCTTAATCTAGCTCTCAGCTACAGCGGTAGAAGCGAGATAGTCCGTGCTGCGCGGAAACTGGCGGCTGCCTGTGTGGAAAAGGAGCTGAAACCTTCGGAAATAGACGAGGCGATCTTTTCCACCAATCTCTACACAGCAGACATGCCGGATCCAGACCTCCTCATTCGCACCAGCGGCGAGCAGCGGATAAGTAACTTTCTCCTTTGGCAAATGGCCTATACCGAGCTTTATGTAAGCCCCGTATACTGGCCCGATTTCCGCGAGCCCCAACTATTGGAGGCGCTCGCCGACTATCGGCGGCGAGAGAGAAGATTTGGCAAGACTGGAGAACAGAAAGGAAAGGAGGCGTAGGGTATTTTACTAGATGGCAGCAGCCGGTTTGCCTCTCATTTACCTCCCCTCCCCTTCCATGTGGATCCCACAACTTTATTTACAGCGTTAAAACCGGAGAGGCCTCAGCACTCCGCAGCAGCGGAAGGGATGCCGGGCACATCCAATAAACCATGGTTCCCGCCTCTCTCCATGAGTTTACTCTGAGCCTGGAGACGGATTCATCTGGGCGGTGAAATATGGGGGCTAAAAGCCGCTCCCACCAGCGGCTGGCTATATAGGTTCTTTATCTGCCTGACAAAACAGGCTTGATGCGAGAGACGTTTCATACTATGGTGTCGATTCTATAGATAGTGGCCGAAGGCGAAGGCATGGAGAAGAAGTCGGTTGACAAGCAGCACTTGAACCGCTGGCTTACCGCAGCTGTGGCTCTGCCGGTGTTGGCATTTATTATCGGGCTCGGGCCTGGCTGGCTCCTGCTCGGCCTTGTGGTCCTGGTAACCACGGGCGGCATGCTGGAGCTACTGAGCTTACTGTTACCTGAGACAAAGTCGTGGGTGCGAATTGCAGCTCTCGCCGCAGGTTTGCTGTTGCCGCTGGCCACATACTGGAAAGGGATCCTCGGCCTGAACACTGGTACCGTTGCCGCAATTTTCCTGGCGCTAACCATCCACTTGCTTCTCTATGCCAAGCAGAAACCCGTCTTACAATCTCTAGGAGCAATGGTTTTTGCCCAGCTCTACATCCCCTTTTTGTTGAGCCATGTGCTGCTTCTTCTGCAAGTGCCCTCCGGGCGGCGCTGGATATTCTTTCTTTTCTTTGTCATATTTGCCGGAGACACCGGAGCCTACTACGTCGGCCACCGTTGGGGGCGACACAAGCTTTGGCCTGCTGTCAGTCCTAAAAAGACCGTCGAAGGTGCCATTGGCGGCCTACTGAGTTCACTGGCGGTCGCCCTGCTGGTCGGCAAGCTCTTGCTTTCCCTGGGTGATTTCGGTACCACCTTTCTTCTTTCCCTGGGATTGGTTATAGCTTTGGCAGGTCAGATAGGTGACCTGATGGAATCGATGCTTAAACGGGTGAGCCACGTTAAGGATGCGAGTAGCATACTTCCCGGACATGGAGGCCTGCTGGACCGATTGGACAGTTTGATCTTCGCCTTTCCGTTGACCTATTATGGCGTAATTTTCTTTACTTAGCACCGTGGTGAGGGTTGCCCGACTCCAGATTTCCGGAGAGAGTCTAAGTTAGCCGGAGTAATGGAGTATGTCGATTGCGGATTGCGGATTGATGAAAGGCGCAAGGCGGAAGGTACAAGGTACACGGCGATTTGGGTCATTTGGCTTCGCCGTCATTGGGTCATTACGCTGCGCTGCCATTGGGCATAGAGCAAAGCGAGACGGGAGGTCGAGCGAGACGGACGAGACGAGGCTAGAGGACAGATTTCGGATTGCGGAAAGGATCAGGCAATTGGTCGATTCGTCAAATGGTCAAATGGTTGGAATCGTAGAAGTCGTAGAAGTCGCCGACTTAGCTCACAGCGGCAGATCTCCCGAATAACTGATAACGGATAACATCACTGGCAGCTGACCTCTGATCTCTGACTTCTTGCTTTTTGCTCTATGCCCTTTGCTCTATGCTCTATGCCTACTGTATTCTGGCTACTGACTACTTTCCCCAATGGCTTGACAGTCAAGGTTGTAAGAGGTCACTTACTTTGAAAAGAATCGCTATTCTCGGCTCCACCGGCTCAATCGGGCGTAGTGCCCTCCAGGTAATCGAGCAATTTCCCAACCACTTCCAGGTGGTTGCCTTGGCGGCAGGGAAGAACATTGATCTGCTGGCCGGGCAGATTCAACGATTTCGGCCCAAGGTTGCTGCCGTTCTCAACCAGGAACTGGCCGACCGGTTGGCCGACCTGCTGCCACCCGATACCAGCGTGGAAGTGCTGGCCGGGTCAACAGGCTACCAGGAAACCGCCAGTTGCGCTGAGGCCGACATGGTGCTTTCCTCCATGGTGGGAGCGGCTGGTCTCATTCCCACTCTCAGTGCCATCCGAGCCGGGAAAGACGTCGCCTTGGCCAACAAGGAAACCTTGGTCATGGCCGGCGCCCTGGTCATGGACGAGGCCCAAAAATATAAAGTTAGGCTGCTCCCGGTAGACAGTGAGCACAACGCCATATTCCAGGCCCTAGAGGGACATAGACGGGAAGATCTCAAACGAATCCTCCTAACCGCCTCGGGCGGCCCCTTTCTCAACTTACCAAAGGAGCAACTCGAATCGGTTACTCCGGCCCAGGCTCTGGCTCATCCCAACTGGGAAATGGGTGCTAAAATCACCGTTGATTCAGCAACCATGATGAACAAGGGTCTAGAGGTTATTGAGGCCAAATGGCTCTTTGAGGTGCCAGTGGAAAGAATCGACGTGCATATCCATCCCCAGAGTATAGTTCACTCCATGGTGGAGTATATAGACGGATCAGTCAATTTGCCCACCCTGGACTTGTTCTCGGTGCAGACCCTCACTTTTCAGAAGCCCGATCTCAGCCGTTACCCTTCCCTTGCTTTGGCCTTTAATGCCTGTAAAGCGGGCGGAACTATGCCAGCCGTCCTCAACGCTGCCAATGAGGTTGCAGTTCAGGCATTTCTTGACAAGCGCATTCCTTTCATGGGAATCCCCAGATTGGTAGACAAGGTCATGGAAGAGCATGAAATTGCCCCTGCCACGGAGTTACAGGTCATTCTGGCGGCCGACACCTGGGCTCGACAGCGAACCGAGGAACTGATAGATAGCATGCGCTAGTCACAATTCAGGGCTAGGAGCATCAATCACACAAAAGACCTAAGGATCTTGAGATATGGGATGTGAGAAGAAAAGATAGTGTATAATCGCACATCTCACATCTCATATCTCACATCTGGTACCTCTTTTTGATCTTTGTGGTTTGAGAAGACAGGCTGTTTTGGCCTGGAACCTGCATTAGCGAGCTCCAGCCTCAGATTGCCAATGAGAATCAGGGCAAGTTATAATGCAAAAGCAATTTTCGTCCTTATAATATGAAAAACCACAACTAAGGAGCAGCTAAATCTTGGAAGCTATTTGGGCACTTTCTAGAAGCTTATTAGCCTTTGTTCTTTCATTGGGAATACTCATTTTTATCCATGAGTTCGGCCACTTTTTGGCGGCAAAACTTTTCAAAGTCAAAGTGGAGCGCTTTTCCTTGGGCTTTGGTCCACGGTTAGTTGGGAAACAGGTTGGAGACACAGACTACCGCATCTCAGCCTTTCCCTTAGGCGGATACGTTAAAATGCTTGGCGAATCCACTGACGAAGAAATTCCGGAGGACCTAAAACCTGTCTCTTTTTCACACCAACCTTTAAGAAACCGGGTGATCATAGTCGCAGCTGGTCCGAGTTTCAATTTGCTCCTGGCGGTATTTCTCTATGCCATGATCTTCGGACTCTTCGGTCTTGCCAAAACCACCACCGACATCGGTTCTGTAACTCCAGATTCTCCCGCAGCCTCCGCCGGCCTGCAGCAGGATGACAAGGTACTCGCGGTCAATGGTACTCCGGTGAAAGAGTGGGGTGATTTGTCTCAGCTAATTCAAGAAAGTGGTGGTAAACCCATTGAGCTGAAGGTTCTCCGGGGAGATAAAATATTCACTGTTGAAGTTACTCCTCAGATTAAGGAAACCAAAACCATACTTGGGGAAAAGATCCGCCGACCTCTTATCGGCATTGTTGCCTCCAGCAATGTCATGGTGCAAAAGATCAATCCCTTCAAGGCCGGATATTATGCCGTCACTCAGACAATCGGCATGATAAAGCTCACCTTTGTCGTTCTCGGAAAACTGATTGTTGGTGCCATCTCTCCCAGAACTCTCGCCGGCCCAATCGGTATAGCTCAGATGTCAGGTGAAGTTGCCAAGGCTGGACCGCTGGCGTTTCTCTCTTTCCTGGCCATACTTAGTATCAACTTGGGAATCCTCAACTTCCTTCCCATTCCGATTCTGGACGGCGGCCACCTGCTTTTCTTCTCTATTGAGGGGATCATGGGTAAGCCCGTCAGTATTAGGAAAAGAGAGTTGGCCCAACAGGTTGGTCTGTTCCTACTCATTGCCCTCATGGTTTTTGTCTTTTACAACGACATTTATCGTTTGATTTCTCCGGGCCAAGGGCTTCCCTAAAAACAGCCGGTAGCTGACAGGTTGCAGCAGGCAGTGTGATTATCTGTTATTAGTTATTTGTTATTCGGGAGATCTACCACCAAGGTCTGCCTTGACGACTTGAATGATTTCTACGTTTTCTACGCCTTTTAAGATTTCTACGGTTTCAACGATCTACTGTTTACTGCTTACCGCTCACCGCTTACCAGGGGCTGTGCGTTTAGCCCTAGGCGATCGTCATGAAGATCCTTGCTATCGACACCTCGACCCGGGTGGGAAGCATTGCCGTGATTGAGGGACCACTGCTAAAGGCCCAACAGATCCTCAATATAAGGGCGACACACAACCAACGCCTCCTGCCTGGTATTGACCGTGTTCTTGTCGATACTGGCTGGTCTTTAGACGATCTGGATGGTTTTGCGGTTAGTCTTGGTCCGGGAAGTTTTACCGGTCTAAGAATCGGCCTGAGCATAATCAAAGGGCTTGCCTGGGCCACCGGTAAGCCCTTGGCCGCGGTCCCGACTTTGGACGCCTTGGCGGTCAATGTTTCTTGCGTTCCCCACAAGATCTGCCCCATCCTGGACGCGAGGAAGGGCGAAATCTACGCGGCAGTTTATCGCCGAGGTGACGAGGGAATTCCTCAACGGCTCACACCTTATCTGGTTATCAAGCCTGAAGAACTGGTAGCCCTCATATCGGAGACGACAGTGATACTCGGCGACGGTCTCCTGTCATATGGGGACTATCTTAAGAGAGAGTTGGGTAATCGATTAGTCTTGCCTTCACCTCATCTTAACGTCGTCCACGCAAGCTCCGTTGCCTGGTTGGGCTGGCACAAACTCCGGTCGGGAGAGTCCGAAGACGTCTCAAGCTGCACGCCACTATATGTAAGACCCTCCGAAGCAGAACTGAGCAGAAAGTCCACTCTGATTTGAGATTTCAGATTTGACAAGGCATAGAGCATAGGGCATAGAGCATAGGGTTAAACTTCCGAAATTCTATTTCCAAATCTGCAGTCCGCAATCGAGAAATCCAGTAGCCAGGAGGTAGTTAATTAGAGAATTAGTGAATTAGGAAATTCGTAGAAACCGTAGAAATAGTAAAAATCGTAGAAGCCTTCGCGCCAGCTCTTAGGAACAAATCATCCGTATAACAAATAACTAATAACGGATAACATCACTGCCTGCCGTCCTCTGTCGTCTGCCTGCCCGCTGCCCTCTGTCCTTCCCCGTCTCGCCCGTCCTCCCGTCTCGCTCGTCTCGCCAAATACTCCATGCTCTCTGGCAACGGACCACGGACTACCGACAACGGACACAGTGCCATCTGTCAGCTGCAAGCTATATTTCCCCATGCTCTATGCTCTATGCCTATTGACAAAACAGTGCAGATCGCATAAAAATTATCGATTATCCCTTTAGATTATTCCTAATTATCCGCATCCGACCTTCCCTTTGATACTGGATGCTTCCACAGGGGTAGAAAATGGAAAAATGGGATGAGGAATTGATTGCCCGTCTCCTTCCTCGCAGTGAAGAGTTGCGTAGGTACATAGAGGCACACCGGCGCTATGAAGAGCAATTGGAGCAGTTCACTCAGCGCCCCTACTTGACCAATGAAGAAGAGGTGGAGAAGAAACGCATTCAGAAACTGAAATTAGCGGGAAGAGACAAAATTGAAGCCATTTTGGCTAAACATAGACAGGGGTGAGTCATGAAACTAACAGGAGCCCAAATATTCTTTGAATGTTTAAAAGCCGAAGGAGTTGATGTCGTCTTTGGCCTGCCGGGTGGAGCAGTCATCGATCTTTATGACGAGATGCCCAAGCACAACATCCGCCACATCCTTGTGCGCCACGAGCAGGGTGCTACCCACATGGCTGATGGTTATGCCCGTGCCACTGGAAAAGTAGGTGTTTGCCTGGTAACCTCTGGCCCTGGAGCTACCAACACGGTTACCGGCATTGCCACTGCCTATTGTGATTCCATCCCCATAGTGGTTTTCACCGGCCAGGTGCCCACAGCGCTGATAGGCAATGACGCCTTTCAGGAGGCAGACATTGTTGGCATCACCCGGCCGTGCACCAAGCACAACTACCTGGTAAAGGACGTTCGTGACCTTGCCAGGGTCATTCGTGAAGCTTTCTTCTTGGCCCGCTCCGGCCGTCCCGGACCTGTGCTTGTGGATTTGCCCAAAGACGTGGTCGCCGGCAAAGTCGAGTTTAAATATCCCAAAAACATTCTCATGAAGGGTTATAAGCCTACCACCGAAGCTCACATGGGCCAGATCAAAAGAGCCTACGCTGCAATTTCCAAAGCGAAAAGACCAGTGATCTATGCTGGTGGTGGAGTCATTCTTTCCAGTGCCGCCAAAGAGTTGAAAAAGCTGGGAGAGGGACTTCAATGCCCGGTAACCACTACTCTCATGGGTCTGGGAGGATTTCCTGCCCCCCACGAGCTGTGGCTGGGGATGCTGGGTATGCACGGTACTTTCCGGGCTAATATGGCTGTGGCCAACTCTGATCTGCTTATTGCCGTTGGGGCACGTTTCGACGATCGCGTAACCGGCAAGCTGGACGAGTTCGCCCCATCTGCCAAAATCATCCACATTGACATAGACCCAACTTCAATAAGTAAGAATGTCAGAGTGGACATACCTATTGTTGGCGATTGCAAGGACGCCCTTAAAAAACTCCTTCAGTTGATTAAAGAGATTCCTATAGATGATCTGGAAAAACAGAGACAGCCCTGGCTGGATCAGGTCCAGAAATGGAGGGAAACCTATCCCCTGGCCTACGAACAAAAGGACGATCAGATCAAGCCACAGTATGTGGTAGAGATGATCTACAAGCTCTGTAAAGATAAAAATCCCATCATCACCACCGAGGTTGGCCAGAACCAGATGTGGGCCGCCCAGTACTACCACTTTTCTCAACCTCGAACCCTGCTTACCTCGGGAGGACTGGGCACTATGGGTTATGGCATGCCCGCGGCAATTGGCGCCCAGGCCGCTTTTCCTGACAGGCTGGTCATCGACATCGCCGGCGACGGCAGTATTCAGATGTGCACCCAGGAGCTTACCACTGCGGTGGAAAATAACTTGCCGGTGAAGGTGGCAATACTCAATAACCAATATTTAGGAATGGTCCGGCAATGGCAGCAGCTCTTTTATGAGAAGCAATACTGCGCTACCTGCCTCAAGCTGGCACCTGATTTCGTAAAACTGGCTGAGGCCTATGGCGCTGTAGGACTGCGTGCCACCAAACCCAGTGAGGTGGAAAAGGTGATCCAGGAAGCGCTTGCCGTGCCCAAGCCGGTGCTGATGGACTTTGTGGTCAACCCTGAAGAGTGTGTCTACCCCATGGTGCCTGCTGGCGCGGCTACCACAGAAATGATCCTGGTCTAGAGAACCGTCCGTGGTCAGTTGTCCGTTGTCTGTGTAGGACTGCGTGCCATCAAACCCAGTGAGGTGGAAAAGGTGATCCAAGAAGCGATTGCTACGCCTAGGCCGGTAATCATGGACTTTGTGGTCAATCCTGAAGAATGTGTCTACCCCATGGTGCCTGCTGGTGCGGCGACCACAGAAATGATCCTGGTGTAATTTTAGAATGAATTGGCGCTTGGCGCCTTGCTGTAGACGCAGTGAACTGGTAGGGGACAGTTCTTTCAAGGTAGACCCTGGCTGGAGAGAATGTCGTTAGCGCATTCAGTTTGCTTCTGCATAAGCTGAAAGGAGAGACGTCGTGAGGCATACCCTCGGAGTCCTGGTGGAGAATCAGCCCGGTGTCCTTTCCCGGGTGGCTGGCCTGTTCAGTGGCAGAGGATTCAATATTGAAAGCCTGACCGTGGCCGAAACCCTTGACCCGCAAGTCTCCCGCATCACCCTGGTGACCACTGGTGACGAGACGATCATGGAACAGATTGTCAAGCAACTCAACAAGCTGGTTAATGTGATCAAGGTGATCGATTTTCGTGAAGTGCAATTTGTCGACCGGGAGATGGCTCTGATCAAGGTCAAGGCCGATGCTCACACTCGCGCTGAACTGCTCCATATTGTGGATATTTTCAGGGGTAAGGTGGTCGATCTCAGTCCAAACTTCTTTACCATCGAAGTTACCGGGGATGAAGGAAAAATCCAGGCAATTCTGGACCTGCTGACTCAACTGGGAATAGTTGAGGTGGTTAGAACAGGAAAAGTCGCCATTGCCCGCAGCAAGAAGAATAGTAAATTGAAATAAAGGCGGGTCGCTCTACCGAATCTGCTGTTGATATCCATCGATTTGAATCATGGAGTGGTACAGAAAATCGTCCTGCCTCGTGCCCTATCAGCGATCTCTGCAGCCTGCTGCTTCTGGAATTATCCCTCAATGTTAGCTTTTTTTATACTACCACCGTCAAGGAGGATACAGTGAAAATCTATTACGATGCGGATGCCGATCTGGGTGTGCTTGCAGGCAAGAAAGTGGCAATCATTGGCTACGGCAGTCAGGGCCACGCCCAAGCACAGAACTTAAGGGACAGTGGTGTGGATGTTATCGTGGGTCAGCGTAAGGGTGGACCCAATTACGACCTGGCCAAGGAGCATGGCTTCGAGCCTGTGTCCGCTGCGGAAGCAGCAGAAAATGCTCAGGTAGTTCAGATGCTTACTCCGGATCATGTCCAGGCGAAACTATACCATGAAGACGTGGCCACCCACATGACAAAGGGCAAGACCCTCGTCTTTTCCCACGGCTTTAATATCCACTTCGGCCAAATCCAACCGGCACCTCACATTGACGTGGTGATGGTGGCTCCCAAAGGTCCCGGTCATCTGGTGCGCAGCGAATACGAGAAGGGAGCCGGGGTGCCATCGTTGGTTGCCATCCACCAGGATGCCACTGGTAGTGCCTTGGAGACTGCCCTCGCTTATGCTAAAGGGTTGGGAGCCACCCGTGCTGGGGTGATTGAAACCACCTTTGCGGAAGAAACAGAGACTGACCTTTTCGGGGAACAGTCTGTTCTGTGTGGCGGGGTGTCCGAGCTGGTCAAGGCCGGATTTGACACTCTGGTCGAGGCTGGCTACCAACCTGAGATCGCTTATTTCGAGTGCCTCCACGAGTTGAAGCTCATAGTTGACCTATTTTACCAGGGAGGCATCTCTTACATGCGCTACTCTGTTAGCGATACTGCCGAGTATGGGGATTACTCGAGGGGAACACGTATCATTACGGAAGAAACCCGGGAAAGTATGAGGGAGATTCTGGCTGAAGTCCAGAGCGGCGAGTTTGCTCGGGAGTGGATTCTGGAAAATCAGGCGGGTCGCCCCGTTTTTAATGCCCTGCGCAGGGCGGAGAAAGAGCACCCCCTTGAAGAGGTTGGGGCTAAACTCCGCGCCATGATGCCCTGGTTGAAGAAAAAGTAACTCTTTGTGAACCAGTGGAACAGTATCTGATACTGTAGTACATATGAACCACTGAGAGCACGGAGATCACAGAGGAATTTAGTTTCAGCAGCACTCCGAGGCGATATTTGCTTCAAATAATCTTTTCTCTGTGGTCTTTGTGTTCTCTGTGGTTTATTTTCTTTTCTTATTAAATGAACAATTGCCTGTTGTTGGTGTTATGCGACGTATTCCTATTGCTAAGCAAGGTTTACCTTATATTCTTGGTATTACAGTGATATTGATCCTTCTCCTCTTCTTGGGTTGGACGTTTTTTACTGTATTGGCTTTAATCTTGACGGCTTTGGTGATAAACTTCTTTCGAGATCCCGAGCGAGTGATCCCGCAGGTGGACCAGGCGGTGTTGTCGCCGGCTGACGGCAAGATTGTATTTGCGGGGTCGACGTTCGAAGATAGATTTCTTGGCGAAGAGACCTTGAAAATTAGTATTTTTATGTCTATTTTCAATGTCCACGTTAATCGAATCCCTTTTACCGGCGAAGTGGAGAGCATTCATTACGAAAAGGGCACATTTTTTGCTGCCAGTTTGGATAAGGCTTCCCATGATAATGAACACAACGCCGTGGTTTTGCGAACCCCGGAGGGAGAGAAAATAGTCTTCGTACAAATCGCCGGTTTGATTGCCAGGAGGATCGACTGCCGGTTGCGAGCGGGCGAGCGGGTTCAGCAAGGCGAGCGGTTTGGGATGATTCGCTTTGGCTCAAGGTTGGACGTTTTTGTTCCCATTAACAGCCGCCTGGCAGTAAGCAAGGGGCAACGGGTTAAAGCAGGGGAGAGTATCCTATGTTACCGTCCACAAAAAAGCTAGGGAAGAAAGGTCGTAGACCTCGAAAAAAGAAGCGAGGAATCTACCTGCTCCCTAACCTTTTAACCACAGGAAACCTTTTTTGCGGCTTTTACGGCATAGTTGCTGCCATCAACCATAATTTCAGAACGGCAGCGATGGCTATCCTTTTTGCCTGTCTCTTTGATATTCTAGACGGTAAAGTCGCCCGGCTCACCGGTTCCAACAGCCGGTTCGGCGTGGAGTATGATTCTTTAGCTGATCTGGTGGCCTTTGGGGTTGCACCCGCCGTGCTCGTTTATCTATGGGCGCTCAAACCATTCGGCCGGCTGGGGTGGGTTGCGGCCTTTCTCTTTGTTGCCTGCGGCGCTCTCCGTCTTGCGCGGTTCAATGTTCAGGTCAATTCAGTTTCTAAAAAGTATTTCGTTGGACTCCCCATACCTGGTGCCGCACTCATGGTTGCCACCACAGTGCTTTTCTTCTATCGAATGGGAGGGAGTGGTCCAACCAAACACTTTTTATTGCTGGCCATGACTTACCTGCTGGGTTTTCTCATGGTCAGCAGCATCCCTTTCAACAGCCTCAAAGAATTTGACGGTTTTCAGCGAATGCCTTTCCGAACGCTTTTTATCCTAGTCTTGCTTTTTTCAGTAATTGCCGTGCAACCTGCAATTATGCTTTTCACTTTTGGGGTTGTTTACGTGAGCTCGGGTCCCATAGGGTATGTATTTGGATTTCTGCGAAACCGCAGAGAATCTATAACTGAAGAAGCCCATAACCAGGAAATGGGAAGGCTTAAGAAGGGAGAAGATTAGAGGAGGTGCCCTCCACTTGATTAGAGTGAGCTGGAGTTAGAAATAGATAACCGCGGTTCACCTGGGAAAGTTCTCCCCGCCCATCATATTTCCCCTCCCGAAGATTATCCGGTAAGGGGATTTTTTTCTTTTTAGCATAGTCAACAACATGTTACTATTCCATGTTAAATTTTTGCGATCAACCACCAAGGACACAGGTATATACTATGGGAATGACCATCACTGAGAAGATTCTTGCCGCCCACGCCAACTTGGGCAGAGTTGAACCGGGAGAACTTTTAGAAGTCAATGTTGACTTTTCACTTGCCAATGACATTACAGCGCCAATATCCATAGAGCGATTTCGCCAGGCAGGGGCTGGAGAGATCTATGATGCAACTAGGGTTGCCCTGGTCCCTGATCACTTCGTGCCCAATAAAGACATTGAATCGGCTGCTCAGTGCCAGCTCCTCCGTGAGTTTGCCGCAGAGCACAAACTTCCCTATTTTTTTGAGGTGGGACGCATGGGTATCGAACACGCACTTCTGCCAGAACAGGGACTGGTGCTTCCCGGAGATGTGGTGGTTGGCGCCGACAGTCACACCTGCACCTATGGAGGACTAGGCGCCTTTGCTACCGGAGTGGGAAGTACAGACCTCGCTGCTGTTATGATCACCGGCCGAATTTGGTTCCGAGTGCCAGGATCCATAAAATTCATTTACCACGGTAATCTCCGTCCCTGGGTAACAGGCAAAGATCTTATTCTTTATACTATCGGCCAAATCGGGGTAGATGGAGCCAGGTACCGGGCCATGGAGTTCACCGGTCCAGTTATTTCTCAACTTTCCATGGATCAGCGACTGACCATGGCCAACATGGCCATTGAAGCCGGGGCAAAGAACGGCATCATTGCCCCTGACGAGATTACTCGTGCTTTTGTCGAGGGGAGGGCTCAGCGGGCCTATGAATTCTACCAGAGCGATGACGATGCTCTTTATGAGCATGTGATTGATTACGACGTTGGCGAGATTGAACCCCAAGTGGCCCTGCCCTCTTCGCCGGCCAACAGCAGGCCGGTTTCATCTTTAAACAAAATTCCCGTTGATCAGGTGGTGATCGGCTCTTGCACCAACGGCAGGCTAGAAGATTTGAGGGCAGCGGCCGAGATACTAAAAAATCGCCGGATAGCCCCAGGGGTTCGCTGTTTAATTATTCCAGCCACGCAAGCCATTTACCGACAGGCAATGGAGGAAGGTTTATTTTCCATTTTCCTCGAGGCGGAGGCTGCCATCAGCACCCCGACCTGTGGTCCCTGTTTGGGTGGACACATGGGCATCCTCGCTGCCGGCGAGAGGGCAGTGGCTACCACTAACCGTAATTTTGTGGGAAGGATGGGTCATCCGGAAAGCGAGGTGTATCTGGCCTCACCGGTCGTAGCCGCTGCCTCGGCTGTTCTCGGCCGCATTGCCAGCCCGGAGGAGCTCTGAACAAAGTTCTGAACCGCAAAGAGCACTTGGAACACAGAGAAATATTTGAGATTTGAGATTTGAGATTGTAGATTTGAGAAGGCATAGGGCATAGAGCATAGGGTATGGAGCAAAAAGAAAGAGCCGAAGGCTTCTATGATTTCTACGGTTTCTACGAATTACCTAATTCTCTAATTCCCTAATTTTCCAATTTCTGAATCTGCAATCTTCAATCAACGATCTGCAATTCCATCACTTTGTGTACTTTGCGACCTTCGTGGTTCGCCAATTGATGTGATTGCAGCTAGGAGATGGAGACTAATGAAATTCTCTGGCAAAGCGTGGAAATTTGGCGCTGATATTGACACTGATGCCATTATTCCAGCTCGATATCTGAACACCTCGGCTCCCCAGGAGCTTGCCCTCCATTGCATGGAGGATGCCGATGCCGACTTTGCTCAAAAGGTCTCGCCAGGTGATATTATCGTAGCTGACAAAAATTTCGGCTGTGGCTCATCCCGCGAACACGCCCCCATTGCCATTAAAGCGGCCGGGGTGAGCTGCGTCATTGCTGCAAGTTTCGCCCGTATTTTCTACCGCAATGCCTTTAATATGGGTCTGCCTATCTTGGAGTCGCCAGAGGCGGCTGCAGATGTGGTCACAGGTGATCATCTTGAAATAGATCTGACAACTGGAGCGATTGTGAACAAAAGCCGCAATCTTACCTATGAGGCACAACCAGTGCCGGTCTTTATGCAAGAATTACTGGCTGCCGGCGGCTTAATTCCCTACGTTATGAAAAAATTGAGTCCATCAAAATAATCACACATCTTGCACCGCAAAGTGCACAAAGAGTCAGAAGATATTTTAGATTGCAGATTGCAGATTTACACTGCCTGATACCAGAAGATTTGGCGTTCTGCAATCTACAATCAACAATCTAAATTCAATCACTTTGTGACCTTTGCGGTCTCGATGAGCCCTTATTAAAAGCGCTCGAGGCGGTCGCTGAACGCAATGACTTTTCCTATGAACTGATCAATTATAATTTGGGCGGAGATCGTTACCTGAAAACCGGTGAAACTCTGCCTGCTTCAGTTCTTGAAGAATTCAAAAGTTTGCATGCTATTTACCTGGGTGCCATAGGCCACCCCCAGGTGCCCCCCGGCATTCTGGAACAGGGAATCCTCTTGACTATCCGCTTTGCTCTCGACCAGTATATCAATCTGCGCCCGGTGGTGCTCTATCCGGGGGTCTGGACCCCACTGCGAAACAAGAAGCCTGAGGACATCAACTGCGTGATAGTACGGGAGAATACCGAAGGTCTTTATGTTGGCAGTGGTGGTTTCTTGCGAAAGGGAACCCCGGAGGAGGTAGCCGTCCAGGAATCGGTAAATACCCGCAAAGGCGTGGAGCGCTGCATCCGCTATGCTTTCGAACTGTGCCGCCGCCAGAGGCGCAAAAAGGTAACCCTCTGCGGCAAGACCAATGTGCTTACCTTCGCCTTTAACCTGTGGGAGCGCACCTTTAATGAAGTGGCTGAGGAATACAAGGAGATTCAAAAGGACTACGCTCACGTAGATGCTATTTGCATGTGGATGGTGAAAAATCCGGAATGGTTCGACGTCATTGTGACCGACAATATGTTCGGCGACATCATTACCGATCTGGGGGCCATGATCCAGGGAGGCATGGGCATAGCCGCCGGGGGCAACATCAACCCCGAGGGGGTATCCATGTTTGAGCCCATAGGAGGTTCAGCCCCTAAATACACCGGTAAAGGCATGATCAATCCTTTGGCGGCCATTGCCGCCCTGGCCATGCTTCTGGATTACCTGGGCGAAGAAAGTGCCGGACATCAGGTTGAAGAAGCTGTCAAGAAAGTGGTAAAAACTGACATTAAGAGCATGGATGCTGGCCGCATGGGTTGCAGCACTCAGGAGGTTGGTGACCTGGTAGCGAAATACATTACTGAAGCCTGAGCAGCGTCCAGCCAAGGTAATAGGTCATGGACACTAGGTTATGGGAACGATACAGTCGATAACCTTAACCTATGACCCATAACCCTCAAATCGAAGATTTGACGATCTGCCAGCATGGGCGTGGAGCAATGCGCCTTGCGAATATTCAAAATATGAGAGGTTGAACCAATGGCGAAAGAGTATCATGTAGCAGTAGCCGGCGCCACGGGCGCGGTGGGGAATGAAATGATCAAGATTCTTGAAGAGCTGGAGTTCCCCGTAGCTTCCCTCAAACTCCTGGCATCTTCCCGCTCCCTCGGCAAGACTCTAGAGTTTCGCGGCGAGGACTGGCCCGTTGAGGAACTCCGCACCGATTCTTTTAAAGGACTGGATATAGCTCTTTTCTCGGCAGGTGCCGGACCTAGTCGAGAATTTGCCCCGGCAGCAGCTAATTCAGGCTGTATGGTAATTGACAATTCCAGCGCTTGGCGCATGGACCCCGATGTACCTCTGGTGGTACCAGAAGTAAACCCTCACGCCGTAGCTGATTACCAGAAAAAGGGAATCATAGCCAACCCCAACTGCTCTACCATTCAAATGGTGGTGGTTCTCAAACCCATTTACGACGCTGCCGGGATCGAGCGGGTGGTGGTGTCCACCTACCAGGCGGTTTCAGGCACTGGCAAACGGGCAATGGAAGAATTGACCAGCCAAACCAGAGATCTGCTCAATTTTCAGGAAGCCAAACCTGAGGTTTATCCATATAGAATCGCCTTTAACTGTTTCCCCCACATCGGCAGTTTTCTGGAAAACGGCTATACTGAAGAAGAAATGAAAATGGTCAATGAAACCAGGAAAATAATGGAAGATCCCACCATCCGGGTGAGCGCCACCACCGTGCGCGTCCCGGTATTCTATGGTCACTCGGAGGCGGTGAACATCCAAACCAAGAAAAAACTTACAGCCACAGAAGCCAGAGTTATGCTTGTTCAAGCTCCAGGGCTGAAAGTGATGGACAACCCAAGTGAACGAATTTATCCAATGCCATTGAATGCGGCCGGGATCAATGAGACCGTGGTGGGCAGGATCCGCGAAGACCTTTCCATTGAAAATGGTCTTGACCTCTGGATAGTGGCTGACAACATCCGCAAAGGTGCTGCCCTGAACACGGTGCAAATTGCAGAACTTTTGGCGAAAGACTACCTTTAGCCCAAAGTTGCGTGGTTGATTAGGTTGGTAATACCTAAACGAAAGTAACCACTAACCACGTTGCGTCAGTTGTCCGTAGGTCGCTTACCTCGTTCGCAGCATAGCGCAGATCAATTTGGCGAGACGAGCGAGACGAGCGAGACGGGGGATTATTAAAAGATTTTTTCAGCCCCCTTTATCTCACACTTGGCCATTACTACCCGACTGAGTCAGCAATTCACTCCCTCGATCCGCGGGTAAAGCTCTTAGGTCTGTTTCTGAGTGGGATTACCCTTTTCTCCCTTGATAGATTGTGGGGATTGGCCATCTTTTTCCTCGCAGCCCTTTGGCTCATACGCTGTTCTCATCTGCCACTGATTAATGTTCTTCGAGGATTGCGCCCCTTCGCCTGGCTTTTTTTCTTAACCGCTTGCTTGCAGATGTTTTTCACTTCGGGGCAACCAATTCTTCCTTTTGATTTGGGTCCCTTGGATTTTACCCGGGAGGGGGTCCAGCAAGCAATTCGCATTGGAGGTCAACTCGCTCTTTTTATATTGTTATCCTCTATTCTTACCCTGACCACTTCACCCACGGAACTGCTGCGAGCGCTGGAAAAGTTCGGCAGCCCTCTCAAACGAGTCCGTATTCCGGTGGAAGATTTATGCCTGGCAATGCTCCTTTGCATTCGCTTCCTTCCCATTCTGGGTCAAGAGGCGGAAAGAATTATTGAAGCGCAAGCGGCACGGGGCATCAATCTCAAGTCTGGAACCTGGCGCAGCCGGTTGGAAAAATTGCATGGTATTTTTCTTCCCCTATTCTATAATGTCATGGGACGAGCCGAGGAGTTGGCTACTGCTATGGCAGTCCGCGGCTACGGACAGGCCATAGAAAAGCAGACCCTAAAAAGCATGCGTATGTCCAGGGGGGACCGTTTGAGTCTGTTAGGGATTATTTTTTGGTGTACGACGCTTTATTGGCTCTTTCGCGGCTGAGGTCCAAATTGCGAATTATTGCCGGCGATTATAAAGGGCTACGGTTGGCCACCCCAAAAGGCAAGAGTATGCGACCCACGGCCGACCGGGTGAGGGAGGCCATTTTCAACATTCTCGGTTATGATCTAAGTGAACTCTGGGTTCTTGATCTTTTCGCCGGCACTGGGGCCATGGGATTAGAAGCGCTCAGCCGCGGCGCAGGCTTTGTGGTCATGGTGGATCAGCACCCTGCCGCCATACGGTTGATTGGCCGCAACTTGGCTGCCTGTGGCAACCCCGAGCACGCCAGAATCTGCAAGGTCGATTTACGCCGGGGGTTGGAGGGTTTAACCAAGGAAGATTACAGCTTTGACTTGGTGTTTCTCGATCCCCCATACGGACAGGGGTTAACCCAGCGCTGCCTGGAACAACTTGGAACCGGCAAACTCCTAAACACGGCTGCCACCGTGGTTAGCGAGCATGCCATTGACGAGGAGCCCATTTCCACTTATGGCTGCCTTCACCGCCAGACCATGCGGGGCTATGGGACTACTGGGGTGAGCTTTTACTCTCGGGGAGAATAGAAAGCAATGAAAGACCAGAGACTGACTGTTTATGCTGGTTCCTTTGACCCAATCACCAACGGCCATCTGGATTTATTGGAGCGAGCCTTAAAGATGTTCGACAACATTATTATAGCCGTGGCTGAAAACCCGGCCAAAGAACCGCTGTTTACCCTTGAGGAACGACTTGAACTCATTCGCGCCAGTCTGGCCAATCGCAACGAACTCCATCGTATAAAGGTTGACAGCTTCAAGGGACTGCTGGTGAATTACGTTGAGAAATGCGGGGCTATGGCCATTCTGAGAGGGTTGCGAGCCGTTAGCGACTTCGAGTACGAGTTTCAGATGGCTCTTATGAACCGGAAGTTGAATAGAAGACCGGAAACTCTATATCTGATGACTGGAGCACGCTGGATCTACATCTCATCTGGGATAATCAAAGAGGTGGTCCAGGCGGGAGGCAGGGTTACCGGATTGGTACCAGAGGCTGTTGAAAAAAAGCTGCGGGAAAAGATACGGGGTGAGACCAGTTAGACCGGATATTTCATGAAGTACCTGCTGCGACCACGGATATGGGTGAAGTAGTCTGCCAGAATTTGCCTATGATCGAAGGCCAATGGTGATGGCAGGTTTTCTTCGGTAAACACCCCCACCTCGAGGGCATCATCTCTGGCCTCTGGCTCACCTTGGGCCCGAGCCAAGAAAACTATCGAGATAGTGTGGTGCCGTGGATCTCGATCAGGAGCAGAGTAGGCACCGAACTGCCCCAAAAGCTCTACTCTTAGGGATGTCTCTTCCCCCGCCTCGCGAAGGGCTGCACTCTCCAGCGATTCGCCGTAATCCACAAAACCGCCAGGTATGGCCCAGCCAAACGGCTCGTTAGCCCGCTTGATCAAGATGATTCCTTTGTTCTCCAGTTCAATTATGATGTCCACGGTGGGGATAGGGTTTCTGTATCTGTCTACCAAAGCACCACACTTTGGACAGTTAATTCCTTCCTTCATATCCGTCTCCTCTGATCCTTCCAGACTATCCGAGCATTAATCCAAGCACCGTATCTTATCTTCACCGGTTTAACAACAAACTCGCCGGATTGTCAGTGGTCAGTGGTCCGTTGCGAGGCAAGCATAGAGAATAGGGCAAAGATTAAAATTGCGGATTTGGAAATTGTAAATCCTACCTGCTGTCCGCTGCAAGCTGCAAGCTGCCAACTGTATTTTCTATGCCCTATGCTCTATGCGTCCCTTACTACGGACGCTGCCGCTAGGCAGCACCTTGACTCTTTCGCAACAGCAGGTGTTCCAAGACAAGTACCAGCACGATACCAACCACCAGGCCATTGCTAACCACCACTCCTATTGAGGTAGGAAGGATCTCAAAGAAGGATGGCGGCAGGGCTGCAACCAATGTTCCGATGATCACGGGCAGTCCCACGACCAGATAGTCCCGGCCCGCCAATGTCCTTCCCCCTGTGGTAATAACCGCGATGCCCGCCCCCACCTGTGAACCCAGGGCAACACACAGGGCGGCACCGACCACCGTTGCCGGCACTGCTGTTAATAAAGCATTCAGGCGCGGCATGAAGGCTGCGAGGACTAAGATCACGCCGCACATGGCCTGAGCATATCTGCTTGCGACTCTACTAACCAGGATCACGCCAGGGCTACTGGAATAACTAACCGTGCCCACCACACCCAGTCCTGCAGCCGCTACTCCGGCCAAACCGGTAACCTCGATTCCTCGATCGACCCGCCTGGTTAGATCAGCCTTTCCTACAATCTCCCCGACTCCGTGAATGCTTCCCACTGAATTAACCATTACAGCCAGATAGGCAAAGAAGCAGGAAATGATCGCCGGCGGATAAAAGCGGGGCATGCCGGTCCACAGTAGGGCGGGAAGAGAAAACCAGGATGCCTGCCTCACCGGGTGAAGATCCATGAGGCCCCAGAGCCAGAAAACGAATGTGCCCAGCACTATTCCTATTATCATAGCTGTTGTCTGCCAAAATCCCTTTAGCCAGTGGGATAAGACGGCAATGAGCATGATCAGCGCCAAAGACGCGGCAAATATTGCGCCGTCGCCCTTGGGATGGGCCGAATCTACGCCAGTCAGCAATGGTAACAAATGGGGCAAGAGGGTGAAAGCAATTAACAATAATATCACCCCAACTACATTTGGAGTGAAATAGCTTGTCACGTAGTGCATCCATCGAGCATCCATCGCAGCCGCCCAATGACAAAAAGAATCAGACCGCCAAATAAGAACCCCCCTTTAATCGCTGCCAATCCGCTGGGCGCCAGAGTTACAAAAGTGAGTAGCAGGGCGGTGGCCGGTCCTTCTTGCAAAGGGTACTTGTGACCGGCCAAGGTTTGCCATGCAGTGAAAGCTCCTGCGAGTAGGAGGATTTTTTGAAAAAAGGCTACCTCCTCTGCGGCTGGCAAGTTAAGAGCTTTAGCGGAAATGGAGGCCACTATGACTAAAGCGGGGAACATGATCAGCGCCCACTGCGCTCCATATAAGAGATTCCGCCAAAAAGGAGGACGCTGGTTCAGGCTGTAAAAGAACCCCTGATCAGCCATGACATTCTCTTTCTTCGGGTATCGAGGGCACAGTGCACCATCAGTCAAGATGTGCGGCGGGAGTTAAATTGCCGGGGCATTGGAGTGATGGAGTAATGGAGTGATGAGGTAATGATTAGGTATTGACTTGAAGGCTTTATCCAGTGCTCCAGTACTCCAAAACCGGTTTTTTCGGGCAATTGGCAGTATTCCAGCTGCCACCTAACGCAGGTACATGAAAATGACTAGCCTCAGTGTTGAATTTCAAATAATAGGCTGATGGAATCTTCGTTATGGATACTCTTTATGGCTTCAGCAAACAATCGAGCCGATGAGAGCACTTGAAGGTTGGAGATATGTCCTCTATCCGGTCGCTGAGGTAGGGTGTCCGTCACCACCACCGATCCAAAAGGGCTCTGGTTCAACCGTTCTGCAGCCGGGCCGGAAAGAATGGCGTGGGTACAGCAGGCATGCACCGAACTGGCACCATGGTCCAAAAGAGTGCGGGCCGCTTCCACCAGAGTTCCACCAGTGTCCACCATATCATCCAGAATAATCGCAGTCTTGTCTTTTACCTCGCCAATAAGATTCATAGCTCGGGCCTGGTTGGCCTCAGCTCTCCGCTTGTCGATAAGGGCAAGCCCGGCATTCAATCTACTGGCATAGGCGCGGGCTCGAGGTACCCCTCCAGCGTCGGGGGCAACTATGACAACTTCTCGAAATTTCTCTCTAATGTGAGGCAGAAGAATGGGTGAGGCATAGAGGTTGTCCACTGGGATGTTGAAAAAGCCCTGAATCTGACCTGCATGTAAATCCATGGTGAGCACCCGATTGGCACCTACAGCAGTAAGGAGGTCGGCCACCAATCTGGCAGTGATTGGTACACGGGGTTTGTTCTTACGATCTTGGCGGGCATATCCGTAATATGGCATTACGGCAGTGATCCTCCGCGCCGATGCTCTTCTCAGAGCGTCGATTATTACCAAAAGCTCCATGAGATGGTCGTTTACCGGATGGGCAATTGACTGGATAACAAAAGTGTCTGTGCCTCTGACACTTTCCGCAACTTCCACCAAGGTCTCGCCATCGCTGAATCTATCGATCCTGGCCCGTCCCAGGGAAATTCCAAGGTGATCACAGATCGTTTGTGCCAACTTTGGATTGCTATTACCAGTGACGATTCTTAGGCCCACCGTTGCCATGTCCAACTCTCCTTATAGCAAGTTTACGGCCTGCTAACATATTACAGTCCAGCCCAAATGGCAAGACCAGGATTTTCGCCCTCGAATATCCTTGGACTTAGACGAGACCACAATCTGATTACGGCAGTTAAACCAGAGGACGGAAGGATTGATGGAAGATTTAAGATTTTAGATTGCAGATTTCAGATTTACCCATGGTGCATTGGGAAGAGTCACGGAATTCTGGAGCACCTCATTTACAATCTTAGATCCCAAATCTCAAATCTTAAATCTCAAATCTTAAATGCCTCAGTGTCCGCCACAGTGATCGCAGCACTGAACTGTCGCCGCCAAGGCCTTGACAACCTCTTTAGGTTCGGCCTTCACTACCTCGACTACTTTCAGCTCGAAGGCCAGACCTCTCGCCACCTCAGGCCACTCCTCTGGAGACAGTAGACGGGAGGCTACCAAGGCTGCCGTATCAGAGTCTGGTTTAAGTTCCAGATGGTCACCTTCTCTGAGGTTCTCTAGTTGTTGGTCTAACCCATCAATCCAGGGCTCTACTCCATAGAGGAAGCGGTGCCGCCCTGATTTATCAATCATCTTGTCCTGATCATGCAACCGAAACTCAACTGTAACATAATGCAGCGGCATCACTTGCGACGACATTGTGCTGATCTCCCTACTGGTTTTTGCCCTTGCTAAGTTTGCCAGAAGATTTGTTAGTTTATCGTCATCTTGTCCACTTGCCCATATTCTCTATATTCTAGTTCCTCTTCTATCCCGGGTCAATCAGACAAAAAAGTCACAAATATTTGATTTTTTCACCTCCTGCCGTTACTATTCGAACGATCATCACTTCTCGAGGGGGGTAGTCATGCTCTTGCAACTCAGGTCGAGGAAAAAGCTTTTTCTGTTGATTCTGGTCTCTGCAGCGGCCTTTGTTTTCTTCTCACCTTCTCTTGCCCGCCTCGAGGGCGGGGAGCTCAAGGATTTCACCTTGTTGGACGTCAACGGCCACAAGGTGCGACTTTTTGAGTTGGCCAACGATAAACCGCTATTACTTTATTTCTGGGCGAGCTGGTGTAAACCTTGTCGACTGGTCTCACCTCAGATTGCCACCCTTGCCAGGGAGTACAAGGATCGGATCACCGTTATTGGGATAAATGTTGGCGGAGTGGATTCTCCGGAATTTATCAAGAAATACGCTAAACGCCACCACATGGATTATCCCTTACTGATTGATTCGGACAATGAGACTCTCGAGAATTATTCCATTCGTGCCATTCCCACCATTATCTTCCTGGATAAAAACGGCAAGATCCTTTTTCGAGGCAACGAACCACCTGAAAAACTGGAAGAACTCTTGCCAAAATAGCAATTCCCCCTTGCTCGGACATTATTTATCCTGACCCTCTCCCTCCCTCCCCTTCCGTTTGAGGTAGATGGCCGCACAGCTCATCAGGATTAGCATGCCTAAAACCATAGGCATGAACTCACCTTGGCTGTAAGCACGGTAGATGCCCACGCAAGTAACCAGAATACCTACTAGAATACTCACTACGAGTAAAGGATAGCTCATAGGTTATTCCTACATTTCTCATTGAACATTTATCATTGCGCAGTTGAAATCCTGGGGGCCTCAACAATAAGGTGAAATGACAAATGCGAAATGGGCAATGATAAATTGCCTGTTACCTGCCTGCCCTAGGTGTGTTGAATGGATCGCAGGGCTGATCGAAGCTTGGTGCTCTGGGTAGCTCTTTTTGGAGGTCTGAACCATAAATGGGCTGATTTGCTGATCTACTTTCCTTTTACCTCACTTTGGGCATTTTGCCTTGCCCTTCTCATATTCGCTTACGGACATCATAACTTCAAAACGCTTCTTGCACTTCAGACATCTGTACTCGTAATTAGGCAGACCTACACCTCCTGCGTTGCTCTCACCGGACTATCTTGCAAAAATTATAGCGAGCTCTGAAAGGAGCTGTCAACGAACAATGGCATGACTGTCAAGCTGCTCAGGGTTTTTCGGCCGTCACCACCATTCGCTTGCTAAGAAGGCCGTAGTCCTCAGGTTTAGGGTGGGAGACTACTTTGCCGACGTAGCTCATTTGAGCAAAACCGCTGTCTCTCAGTAACACTTCAAGTTCGTCGAATTGAAAAAGACGAGCGAAATAGGTGACGTCCCGGATAAGGCCGCTTTGCTTGCTAATGACCATTTCCCGAACCAATACCCCTGCATCGAGCAGTTGGCGCCGCCGACAGACTACCACTTCTTTGGTAGCCTCATGCCAACTGCTAGGTTTGAACTGCTGGCGAGCGTAGTCACTGTGAACTAAATCAAGAAGCAGTTTGCCCCCTGGTCTCAATAAACGGCAGACTTCCTGGAGAATCCTCTGGTTCTGTCTGTCGTCCTCGAAATAACCAAAGGAGTTCCCCATGACCAGCACCACATCGAAGATACCGTGTGTCAGTCCCAGTTCGCAAGCATCGCCCCGACAGAAATTGACATAGCAGCCTACTCTGGCTGCATTCTTGAGGCCGACTCGTAAAAGAACCTGCGAGTAGTCCACCACGGTGACATTCTTGTAACCCCGTTTATGCAGCTCAATGGCATGGCGACCCTGCCCGCCACATAGATCAAGGATTCGATCATTCGCATTTAGCCCAAGGGTGGCCTCAACCATATCCACTTCGGCAGCAGTTGTTGTGGGACAGCACACACTGCGGGCGTCAGTCACCAGATAGGTTTCATCAAAGATATACTGCCACCAAGCAGGATCGTAGTCATCCATAACTATCTCGCAACTAACGAAAGGGGCCAATCACCTGATGCTGACGGGGGATTCTGTCTGGTCAGGCATAAAATCCCAAATCCTAAATCCTAATATCTAAATTCTAAACAAATCCAAATTATCCAAATCCTAATGACCAAAACCTATGCCTCTAGTCATTATCGTTTTGAACATTGGAATATTGGAATTTTGAATTTGCCCTTCGACTCTGCTCAGGGCCGTGAGCCTGTCGAACGGCTTGTCGAACCATTTAGGATTTAGGATTTATCGTCTGCCGTTTTCGGCTCGAAATTCAGAATCCGAGTTTCAACCTTTGTTGGAGAAAGATCACCTCCCACTTTACTCTTTCAGATGACAACCGAAGGAGAAAAGTCCGTCACTGGCCATCAAAGCCGGTTGTCCAGTCCAGGGAGCTGTTCTGGCAATGGCTTCTTCTTCCTCGCCTATGTGAACAAAATCATCCAATTGCCCAGCGCGCCACCACTTTGTCAATTGTACTGCATCAGCCCAAAGGTTCACACAGTAGAGTCGCAGCCTTTCCACCTGAGCTTCGTTTAGTAACCGAGGCCGCCAGGCAGTTTTGATAGGACCCAACAAGTAGGTGTGCCCCATAGCCACAGCTTGCGAGTTCACTTCTTCCTGTATTTCCTCCAGTGTGCTGTAAGGCACCTTACAAATAGCAGTGTTGAGCTGGACGGCCAACTCTGTCGGGGACGTAGTGTTCGGTAGTATGGCAAGAGCCTGGGTTCCTCCACCGGCTCCCACGTTGGTGGGAATACCCCCGAAACGGCCGAGGAAGCCAATCAGCCCTGCATCAGTGATGAGGCAGCGAAAATCCGTTTGCCAAGATTGCAGACCCACCCTGTGCTCTTCGCGAAAAAGCCAGGGTGACTCTTCCGCCCACAGGTGGAGTGGCACCAAATCTTGGACAATATAATTTCCGGCCTTGAGCGCCCCATTCAAGTCCCCATCAGGGTCTTCGCTCTTGAAGCCGATATATATTCCCTGCCCTGAATAACCCTGAACCGGCTTGAGGACGAGCCGATTCCAGTTCTCCCTGGTCCAGGCCACCAAATCATCTATGGCTTCCCCTTGCGGCCCGGTGGTGGCTCTGCCATAGAGCTGCCTCGTCCAAGGGGTTCTGCTCACTGTGGTCTCTCGCAGCTGACCATGTAAAGAATCAGTAACCGCCTCAAACAACCCTTTGGCACCAGCAGGCTCCATGCCCCGAGGATTGACCACGAGATCATCCTTAATTGCCTGGCGAAGGGCCGTAAGGGGCTGATCTTTTTCCATTTTGAGAAGCACGTCATTGTTAAAATCCATAAAGACCAGGGTAACTTCTTGGCCCTTATGATACAAATTCTCCTGGTGGTAATCCAGCTCTTGCGGCGCGGCCAGCCCCGCGGTTACCCCTTCCATACTGTCCAAGTATTGGACAAAATTCCGGTTTTCAACAACTGTCTCCAGAGTATCCGGTTCTGCCACTAGCACTATATGAGCTGCTTTGTCCCCGTTTCGTCGTCTATGGGCACGGAGCAACGCCGCCGCGAAAGCAGGTACAGGATTTAAATAGCCGTGATCAAAATCTAAATGGATCTCTAGACCCAAATGAGGCTGCAAGCGGTTCCAGGCCAGCTTTCCAAGTTCCTGGGTGATCCGCTGATACTCCCACCCGCCTGGACTCCCGAGATTCCACTCAGAATGATAGCCCAAGAACTCTTCCACAGATACCTCCTATATTTGAGATTGCTCAATATTTTTTTATACTGATAAAGCAGTCGCTTATGACATTACGTCTGGCAAAGTTATCCCCGAGAAATTTTTGGTAAAAGTCTATTTATGCCCCAAATTCCCGCATCCCCACTCAATCGGGACCTCCTCTTCGCTCCGACAAGTTGCTGGATAGACTCCGGCGGGGAACCAGATGATCATGCCTTCAAGTCATCTGAAGACTGACTTATTGATTCGTCTTTATTTATCAACCTTTCAAATCTTTGCGCAGCAAGAACAAAAGGCAGCTCACCCCCCTCTAACAGCAGGAGGTGAAAACGTTTCCAGCCTAACCTGGGAAGAAAACGTTCTCGCAAATCTAAAATCTCATATTTACCCAGGCTGTAACACAGCTGATAACCAGGATTCAAGCGAAATCGCTCAATTTGTGCAACGGCCTCCTCTGCTGCAAACCCTACAGAAACAAGCAGACCGGCAGCAGCATCGGCAGTGAACCTCCGCAAGGCTAAACCAGAGTCTATTAAGCAACGAACTGCTCTCCAGAGTCTTCGCTTGCAATCGACTAGTAGCTCCAGGTCCTCCTCCACGTAACCAGATTCGGCAAGTATGGATTCAGCATAATAGGCCCAGCCTTCATAGAAGAGTGGCGACTCGACCTGTCGTCGCACCGGGTTGTCCAGATTGTGGCGAAGAGTGTCCAACAAATGGTGTCCTGGATAGGTTTCGTGAGCAGAAAGAAAGCGAAACTCCCGGTGTAACCGTTGCCTTCGGAGAACATCAGTTGGGGAATTGCTGGATGGGTCGCCGACGGTAACATAGAAATAGGCCGATTCACGAGGGTCGACGGTCAAGGGGGCGCTATACGAGGCCCCACTTCTAACCGGACGCAAATAAGTTGCTGTCTCGGCCAAAATCAACTCCTGATCTTCGGGGCCGCTCAGAAGCTCAAGGTTAACACAGAGTTTCCGCAATCTAGCTATTTCGTCTCCATATAGCCGGAAAAGGTCGAACTCTCCTTGATTTCCGGGCAGGTAGCTCTCATAGACCTGCTGCCAATCTTGGTTGGGATTTATTTTTCGCCGAAGCCGTTCTATTTCTTCCAGGCCGGTCCGCCATTCTTCCTCGGCAATGTGGTAGATCTCCTTTAAAGACCTGGTGCAGCCAAAATGGCGTTGCACCAGCTCTTCCACCGGAATAGACTGCACCGTGGCTGCAGGGGTCGGACCTATTTTGCGCAGGTTTGCTCCAAAGGCAGCAAGTGCTCCCCGGGCCTCAGCACATGGCAAGGCTAGTTGCTCCCGGCGGCCCTCGTCATCCGACGCAAGGAGAATCTCATCGAGATACTTTTGAGCATGGGACACCACGGCCAGGGCAACCCTGTAGTAAGGCCCCGGGATGGAGATCAGATTTTTACTTCCCTGGTCAATCAGTTTTTTTAACCCAGAGAGCCGTTCGGCGGTGCGACCGAACCGCTCCTCCGCGTTTTGGCATGGCTTATTAAGGGCATGATCTACGCCGATGCAACCGATTTTGAGGTAAACGAGAGGATTATGGCGCCAGGACTTGACCTCTTCCAGCTCAATAAGCAATCCCGCCATACTATGGAGGAGAAGTTGCCGATCGATTTCCTCTTCCAAATCCTTTGCCCTGGGTTGCCTTCTCAGCTGCGCCTGCGAAGCGCGCACTGAGTCGACTACCACGGCAACGGTATCCTGGCTCAAATCGTCCATAAGCTCCAGAAACCCTGCCGCCTCCTGCACCCGGGGTAAAAAGTGGAACTCATCACTGGCGCACATCACCGGAAAGGCTCTGGCGAGCAAAGAGAAGTACTCGCTCGCTATTCTGTTGACTTGGTTCACGGGCTGATCCGCCATCTTTCTCAGTATTACCCTACGGCCACGAAATCCCAAATCCCAATAGCTAAATCCTAATGACCAAGACTGAGAATTGCTCTATTTGCACAAGTGCGTTTGGAACCTTGGAGCATTAGGATTTTGAATTTGTTTCGGATTTCGTGCTCGCCCTGTAGAATTCCGCTATGCGGACCCGCCGAAGGCGAGATTCTACAGGGCGAGGATTTGGGATTTTAGGACCTCTCCTATTGGCCTCCAGAACTTCTCATCCTAGAAGACTTAAGTTTAGCCTAGATTTATGTCGGAGGGTACTTCCCAATCGTCCCCGAGGAAGAGGGGTAATTCTGCAATGCACAGAGGACCCACTTTAACCTGCCATTCTAATTGTTGCGCCAGCGGCTGTTTCACTGGGGAAGCGAACCCTGGTAGAACTATTTCTCTCCTCTGGTTCACCGGTATTTCTTTCAGTCCGCCCACGATCTTTTCCACCTTGAGTGATTCGTAGATCATCGCCATATCCACGGTATCCCCTCGGCAGTCCACGAAGATTAGCCAATAGGAACTAAGCGTATAGGCCATAATTGAGGAAAGTACCTCCTGGGTAAACTCGCTGTTGCCAGAAATAAGAACCAAACTCCTCTCGCTCGGGAGGTTTATCTCCACCAGACCAGGAGTGGCGGGCCGAGGTAGATCCAAAGCAGGTACTTGCGGAAGAATCCTTTCAGCTTGCAGGGCAAGGTGAAAGGACCGTATCTGACCGTCGCTCAGAAAAGGGCAGGATGAAGGAGTCCGGCTTCCCCTTTTCAGCTGCTTTACAAAATCAACACAGGAAGGTTCACCGCACTCCTGGCAGTCATTTTGTGGAAGGTATTTGAGAAAGTTTATTTTGTCGAGATACAGATCGGCTGCAATCATTCATCTGGAGCGGCACAGGTTTGTGATATGGGCAAAGGGAGAAGCACGCTAGATTGGGGGAGGTATAATATAGCAAACACTGCTCAGGATGCTCTCAAGCCTTGCGGAATCAGGCTTCTTCCCAATGGCGCACAAAGTTGTCCAGCCTGAAAACATCCGTCATGCTGAGATCGATCCACTTCAACCCTACACCTTGATCGCCACAGGGTTCCTGCTTCATGCATATCCACACGACCTCAGCCTGGGAAAGAACCGAGCCATGATATTGTGGTAGATTAACGGTGATATGTACCCGATCACCTACACGCCAATTGTCACCAATGCGGACAAAAACTCCCACAGGGCTTATATTTTTAGCCTTTCCTTTAGCGGAACCACGCTTGCCCAGTAAGCAGTATTGCGTATCGATTAAAGCGCGCGGGAACCGTCTCTCGTCTCTCATGTCAGTGTCTCTCTCTCCCAGTTTTTCCTTACTTGTTCTTATACCATAAAATCAACCGCTTGCATAGAAAAAACAGACTCAGCCCATAGGCAAATGGATCAAAGTCGCTCTTGCTTCGTGGCTCATAGTTCTTGTGCTCTTTGCCTCGCGGCTCATCTTGCCCTTGTTTGTGAGCGGTTGTTCCCTTGACAAGGATCAAGCATCCTTTTTCCGAAACACTTCTGTTATCTGGCAAATCTTTGTTTTTCACATTGATCATGCTAAGATATTCTGGTTTTCACCCCTTTGTTTTTTCCTGGAGGTTATTATGAAAGTGAGGAAGCTAGTTATCGTCGGTGGTGTGGCCGGGGGCGCCTCCGCTGCAGCCAAGGCTAGGCGCTGCAGCGAGGAGGTGGAGATTGTCATGTACGAAAAGGGCCCAGATATTTCTTATGCCAACTGCGGCCTGCCCTACTACCTCTCCGGAGTCATTCAGAAGCGCGAAGACTTGCTCATTACCAGCTCCGAATTTTTCCGTCGCCGTTTCCGGGTGGACGCTCGGACCAACTGCGAGGTTCTTCAAATTGACCGCGAGGGCAAGAAAGTAATAGCCAATAATCTCGCTACAGGGCAGACTGAGGAGGAATCCTATGACCGTTTGGTTCTGGCGCCGGGCTCCCACTCGATAATTCCGCCGGTGCCGGGTATGGACCTTCCCTTTGTCTCCACTCTCAAGACCCTTGAAGACACTGATCGAATATTCAACTTCCTTAAAGAGAAAAGACCCCGTAGGGCCTTGGTGGTGGGTGGAGGCCTTATCGGGGTTGAGGCCATTGAAAATCTTGCTCTAAAGGGTCTGCAAACCACAGCTGTAGAGCTTGCCCCGCAACTGCTCACCTTCCTGGATTGGGAAATGGCCGAGAAAGTTCGCTGGCATGTACAGCGCAAAGGGGTAAAGATTTATCTTTCAGAAGGTCTGACTTCGGTGAAGGAACAAAACGGCCAGGGAATAGTAAAAACGGACCAGGGCCGAGAAATCCCCAGCGACCTGGTTCTTATTGCCGTTGGCGTAAGGCCTAACGTCGATTTAGCCAAAAATGCCGGACTCGAACTTGGTACTACCGGTGGAATCAAGGTTGACCAGTTCATGCAGACCAGTGACCCTGATATTTTCGCCGCAGGGGATTGTATCGAAACCACCAACCTGGTGACTGGCAAACCGACTCTTACGCCCATGGGCTCAGCGGCAAACAAAGAAGGTCGAGCCGCTGGCGCCAACGCACTCGGTCGCCGTATTGCGGTCAAGGGTTTTACCGGCACTATTATCGTCAAGGTCTTCGACCTGACCGTGGCCAAAACCGGCCTCTCGGAACGGGAGGCCCTGGCGGAGGGCTATTCACCTCTGGCGCTCTACGTGGACCCCAGTCAGCATGCCGGTTATTTTCCGGGAGCCAAACCTCTGAGTATCAAGACGGTGACCGACCGCGACAGCGGCAGAATACTTGGTGCCCAGGTTATCGGCGAGGCGGGCGTAGACAAACGTATTGACGTCTTGGCAACTGCCATCTACCACCGCATGAGTCTGGAGGATCTTCTCAATCTTGATCTGGCCTACGCCCCTCCCTATTCAGCAGCCCGCGATCCGGTAATAATTGCCGGAGCCGTGGGTCAGAATTACTATCAGGGAGACTGGAATCCCATTACTCCTCGCGAGCTTAAAGAAAAGCTAGACTCGGGAGAGGACCTCGCCCTTATAGATGTACGAACCAGGATGGAACTGGCCGAACGAGGCCCTCTCCCAGGGGCTACCCATATTCCTATAGATCTTCTCCGCAGAGAACTGAAAAAACTGGATCCTGATAAGGAAACCATTCTGTACTGCGCTCAGGGATTGCGTTCCTATCTGGCCAACCGTATTTTAGCCCTGAATGGTTTCAAACGGGCCAGGACCTTGTCGGGAGGATTGGACAACTGGATGTATGAGGCCGAAAAAACGGATACAGCTAGTGAGGCCCGGGAGAAATGAAGTTCGGAGGAATTCTCTTTGATTGAGAAGGAGTCAGAAGTCAGAAAGCAGAATCCAGTAGGCAAAGAGCAAAGGGCAGCATAACGTGAGACAGGCGAGAAAGGATCAAGGCGAGAAAGGGAAAAAACCTGCCGACAGGCATTTTATAGCCTTTCTCGCTTTTCTGGCTTCTCTCGCTTTACCCATGCTCCATGTGCCCTAAGTGGTCTGACCTGGCCCAGAGAACCAGGATTCCCGGACCCTTATAACTACTCGACTTTTTTCACTTGATTTTTACCGAATCCCTGTATTAAAGTCGCCTCGGATATGGCCCATATTCTGCGATCTCGCTTCAGAGGAGAGGACTCCCTTTGTCAA
>JARRNM010000086.1:0-12177 GCA_037384945.1 Deltaproteobacteria bacterium | reverse complement strand
GGGCCATATGAGTTAATTTTTTGAAAGTTTGAAAGGAGGTTAGTGCTTTGGCAAACGGAACGGTTAAATGGTTTAATGACAAGAAAGGCTATGGTTTTATTCAACAGGAAAATGGTGAGGACATCTTTGTTCATTATTCTTCCATCTCCATGCCTGGATTCAAAACTCTCACTGAAGGTGAGCAGGTGACCTTTGATATAGAAGAAGGTGACCGAGGTCCTGTGGCCAAGAACGTTGCCAAGATTTGATGGCAACTGAGAGGTAATTAATTTAAGACATTATGGGCATCTCGTTTCAAGGGGACGGGATGCCCTTTTATTTGATGCTGGACACTGGCTCGATCCACCCGCCTTGGGCCTGCTCTCTGGCCACGTCCTTTTGCAAGAAATCACACTCTTCTCGACCAAACTCCCAGCAGCATTGCGGTTTGATCAGATAGATGGAGCAGAAGAACTTGCCCGTGGCGAAATATTCGAAAAGAAAAGGACAGAATCGCTGATACTCTGAGCCATCACCACGAAAATACAAGAGCCACTCCCCTGGTGGTTCAACGGCTCCAGTGAACTCCGCAGGGCCGCCTCGTATTTCACAACAGAATCCACAGTGATTACAACTCCCTGCCTGAGGAATATTCTCTTCCGGGGAGCCTTTGAGGCTCATAGTAGAAACCTGGCTATTCTTATTGAGACTCCTTAAAGCCAGCCGAATAGAGAGAAATATTTTCGCCCAGTGCAACAAATGCTCAGCGGCGATCCTTGCCAAGTTCTCCGCAGATAAATTGTTCAGTCCTGGCTCTCTTTCAAACTCACGGACGTTGAGTTTCTCCAGTTTATTAAAAGGAAAGTAAGGATCGGACAGAACCCCTGCAAGCAACTGACGGTCGTCTTTGTGCTGATAGCAGCTAAGGAGTGAAGCGAGGGCTTTATACCAACCGCTCAAGTCCGCTTCAGAGCTGCCCGTTATTTGCTGCTGGCGGCGACTACGATTAATTTGGCAAAAATTAACAAAAGGGGATTTAAAGTAGCTGTCGACCTTGGAGCCTATGTGGATGGTAAGCCTCCCGGATAGTTTACCCGCTAAACTCCGTGACTTCCCTGTCCTTAGCCCGTTGCACAAGTCGAATAAGACACTAAAGGTCAGCGGACAAATGATGGCGTTGCAAAAACTTTTCCCAGCGACGGTCAACCCAAGCTTGCAGATGGGCAACCTGCTCAGCCGTTATCTGTCTAAATCTTTCCTGTGACTTCACGTATTCCTCAACTGGTTTTTTCTTACCGCTTTTTGCCATTGTAAGGCTACGACCTGTCAGACGGAAAACTCCATCTTCAACCTCGAAAAGAACCCACATGGCAGCATCCACGCCCAGCTTGCCAGTGTTTACCAATTGATCGGTGGGAAACCCCCAGCCAGGAGCGCAGGGGATATTTATTTGGATGAAGCGGGTACCATGAATGACTCTGGCCTTTGCCACCTTATCATAAAGATCAAGAGGGTATGCCGGAGATGCCGAGGCCATGTATGGAATACCGTGGGCCTCCATGATCGTCAGCATGTCCTTTTTGTGCTCGATCTTTGTTGCTGGAGTAGTGGTGGTGAATGCTCCCAGAGGTGTGGCACTAGAGCGCTGGGTGCCCGTGTTCATGTAACCTTCATTATCATAACAGATGTAGAGAAAATCGGTATTCCTCTCCGCCGCAGCGCTCAAGGCTTGAATGCCGATGTCGAAAGTACCCCCGTCTCCGGCTATCCCCACTACCGTGTAGTCTTTCTTGCCTTGAGCTTTAAGACCGGCAACGATGCCCGTAGCCGAAGCAGCGGTACTGGCAAAGGCGGTGTTGATATTGGTCAGTCGCACCGAGGTCGAGGGATATAATCCGTGGAGCACGGTCAAACAAGAGGCAGGTATGGTCAGAATGGTCTTTTCCCCCAAAGCCTTGAGAATGTGGCGGTAGGCCAGAGACAAACCGCAGCCTGAGCAGGCCCGGGTCCCTGGCAGGACGTATTCCTCCTCTGGCAGCTGCATCACCGTTGTGGCCATAAGCTCAATCCTCGTTGTTTCAGGGGTACTAATTCTTGGAATGCTGGAAGAGTGGACTCTTCAGAATCAGATTAAGCTGTTTGCAGTAGATTCATTTCTTTTCTCCCCCCAATATTCCAGAATTCCATCATGCCAATACTCCATTATATTTTCCTATATTGCAACCCCCAACCATCTTGGGCCATTAACCGGGCCCTTCAACTCCAAGGTCTCTAAAGTAGCAGCTACTAGATCGGCGGCAACCACGTTTTTTCCCCCCAGACCCACAATGTAGTTAGCTATGGAGGGACTCAGACCACCTTCAAAAAGGGCAGCTTTTGTCTCGGTGCAGGTGGCTCCCTCATGGCCGTAACTGATGTTCTTGTCGAAAATCACCACTTTGCTCGCACCCGAAAGGGCTTGCCGCAATTGCTCGGCGGGAAAAGGCCTGAAGACTCTAATTCCTACTACTCCGGCTTTATAGCCTTTTTCGCGGAGTATATCTACGGCGAGGGAAGCCTCATTGGCCAGCGACCCCATGGTGAGCAAAATGGTATCCGCCTCGTCGGTCCTGTAGTCCCAGAGCAGGCATTCGTAGCTCCGGCCGAAAATCCTGCCGAATTCCCCGCCAACATTGGTAATCACCTCTCCTGCACTCTCCAGGGTCTCTTGTAACCTTTTGCGAAATCCCATGTAGCTGGGACAGGCAACTCCCTGAGCGTTAGCTCTCGGTTCTGCCAACATCACAGGATTGATGTTTATGGGTTCCGGCCCGTCTACCTGCAAGTGTGGCACATAGGGCGGCAAGAATAAATCCACTTGTTCCTGCTCTGGTATTTCCACCGGCATAACCGTGTGCGACAGCACGAAACCGTCGAAGCACACCATCATAGGGACGTGGATCTCTTCACATATTTTGTAACCCATGAGGACACTGTCCAAAACCTCTTGGTTATCCCTGCAGTAAACTTGCATCCAGCCGGTATCCCTCTGGGAAACGGAATCTTGCATGTCGTTGAAAATCGTCCAGGGGGCTCCAAGTCCCCGGTTCGCCAGGGCCATTACTATGGGTAGTCTTGCTCCGGCAGCCCAGTGTAGTTGCTCGTGCATATAGGCCAGACCATTTGCTGAAGTTGCGGTGAAGACTCTAGCCCCCACAGTGGAAGCGGAAATGCAGACAGTGAGGGCGCTATGTTCGCTTTCCACTCGAATAAACTCGGCTGTTAATTCGCCCGACTCAACATATTTCACCAGAGTCTCAGGAATCTTGGATTGTGGAGTTATGGGGTAGGCAGCAATAACTTGTACCCTGGCAAGCTTTGCCCCCATTGCTGCTGCCTCGTTGCCGCTGATAATTTCTACCTTGCTCATGGACTCTCACCGCCCCATTCGTCATCTCACCCTTTGCCTTTACCATTTCATCTTGAAGGCCAAGGCGTAAAACATTCTACAAAAACTGTAACTGTAAAATGAAAAGTGCGAAATGTGAAATGGCGCCCTCTATTCTCTGTCGTCTGACTTCTGGGCCCCGTGTCCTTTGTAGTGAACATGTCTCTTCCTTATTACTCAACTTCCTCCTGGATGGCACATTCACTCAGGACGAACTTTTCCTCTGCTTCCATGCGGATTGCCTTTGTCGGGCATACCTGTGCACAAACGCCGCAGCCCTTGCAATAGGTTAAATCTATCTCAACCGGGATTCGCCGTGCTACCGTGCCATCGGGGCAGTATAGCCAGCACAAGTAGCAGGTGTCTTTTTGCTTCTTACAAGGAGTGCACTTGTTAAGATCGATAACCGGACGCTTGGCCCTCCACTCACCGGTTTTCCCCGCTTCACCTCGGGTCAAGGTGGCACAGGCAGAAACAAACTTGTCCTTTTCCGCTGCCATAGTAAGATTTCCTCATCTCAGGTGAATCCTGCTGTTTTTTTAACCTCCAGCCCCTTGTTCAAAATTGAGAGTATTATAACACCTGCCAGCAAGAAAGAGGATCAGGGCAGGCCGGATATTTCTTAAATTGCCGTCGCCAGACCAAATCACCAAAGCTCAGGGCTAGACTCCGGGCGATTATAACTGCCATTCCCGGTTTACCCGAGTTGCTTCATAGGTGAGCCTGGCGCCTTTGATATTGAGTTGAGCCGCTTTCGGACTGAAATTTTTGCTGATGGCTTTTTCCAGGCTTTCCATGTTAACCAGACTGCTAGCCCTGGAAAAGGCCCCGAGGAGAGAAGTATTTATCAGTACTGTCCCCGCAACCACCAGACCAACCTCTTCGGCAATTGAGCTGGCATCTGAGGTTGCCACCGCAATCTCCATATCAGTGCAGAACTTTTCGGGGGGGTTACTGGAGTTCAAGATAAGGAGTCCATCCCCTTTCAGACCCCCTAGTACATCCACCGCTTGCATTAATCTTTCATCCAAGACCACCACTACGTCAGCTTTAGCCGTTGGGGTAAGCGTACGAATGGGTGTCCGCGAAAACCTTGTCGTAGCGGTAATTGGTGCCCCCCTGCGCTCAACACCAAAAAAAGGTGCTGCAGTAACCCCTTTATAGCCATCAAGGTAAGCGGCCTCAGCAAGTATCATTGCTGCGGTCACGGCGCCCTGACCGCCCCGGCCGTGCCAGGTCACGTTGATGATTGTCTTATCTCTATCGTTCAGGACCATAGTCGGGTTTTTTTCCTCTGAACCATTTTGTTTTGGGGTTTATCCTTGCCGGCGACCAATTTCTGCGTTAGTCTTTTCCGATACAATAATCGTCCTGTCCTCACCTGCAGTCGAGAGCATTGGCAATGGCGGAAAAACTGATAGAGACACTCACCCTGCCCAACGGGTTAATGCTGGAACTCTGGGACAAGTCCAGGCCAATGGCTGGCGACAGATGGCTCATTGCCCTTCTGGCCAAAGTGGAGGTCCCTGTGTTACCTGAATACTTCTCCGCTCTGAATAACAGCGACCAAGCTTACCGGGATCTGCTTGCTGCTTACAGTGACCCTCTGGTCTTCACCCAGGAAAAAACCAGACATTTCGTGGATGAAAAGAACACTGACGATGTACTCGCAGAGCTCTGCCAGCGGTTTAAGGATAATCTCCTTTCTTACCTCGGCAACCCCAGATTTGCACCTCTTTATGTGATGAAAAAATATGGCGACCTACAAGATCGGAAAAGTACCAGTGGTCGCTAGTGGATGACGTGGACTAAGTTCCTGAAATTCCTTAGCTCCTAGCTCACAATTAAGTTATTTGTGTGTAACAGATGTGTACTAGTCTGTCAAGGGACCTAACTGGAAAAAACACTATCCCCTAGTGCCAGAGCCCGGATCTACCCCGGCCTTCCACTCATTCTCAGGGACCTACAGATCGCAGTAGTCGCACTTCAGGTGACCAAAGTCGCTACACACCGAATATCAAGTCTTGACAATCTTTGATCTTTTTTGTGAGATTGATGTGAAATATTTCTAACTATATCTTTCCTGCCGTTCCCAATCCGGAAAAAGGAGATTGCCATGAAGATGGTCCGCCTGTCCGTCATTGTCCTTCTCTTGGTATCTGTTCCACCTGGTTGCGCGACTATGAACACCGTGAAGTACGACATGGGGCTTTCAACAGTGGATCGGCCAGAAAATGCCAAAGAAAGATACGGAGAGCAGAGGATAGGAACTTTGCAGGAAGAAGATACGACTAAATACAGCTTCGAAGATGACCTGATTAAAATAGTCTGGATGGCGACTCCCCACAAAAGGTGCCACTGTTTCAGATTTGGTGTTTCCTGCTGAAAACGTAGATTATGAAAACGGTCCATATGGTGGTTGGCGGATAAAGCCGCTATTTCCCACTTTCTCTACGAGTGGTACTCCCGAAGATTTATTAGCTCAAGCGAAAAAATATGTTGGTAAATCCGTCCAAGTCTTACTGCCATTGGAAGCAGAGCAAACAGTAAACGGCTACCTATTTGTTTTCAAGGTTAACGATGTAGTAATGGGAGAGACTGACTAACGAGTGTCCATCCTGCTTATAGAATGGTGGTCAGACAAGGTAGGATGGCAGTGATATTATTGAAAACAAAAGGCGATCTACAAGATCGCCAATATTCTCGTGCCAAAGACCCTCAGAAATAATCCACTCCTCCCCTGGAGGGAGGAGTGGAATTTTACTGACTGTTTTTAATGCACATTGCCCGGCTAAAGATTGTAGTTTTAGGCTGCCGATCGATAACGTCGCTGTCTTCTCTGAATTCTTTTGATTGCCTTCTTGCGTTTGATTCTTCTGCGTTCGCTCTTGCTCAGATAGTAAGTGTGTCGTCGGAGTGCAGGTTGTACATTTTTCTGAAAATCTTTTCGAAGTTTTTTAATTTTCCTTTCCAGAGACTCCTTTTCAGAGCTGGCCATCCACTGTTCACCTCTCTTTCAATATGGAAAAAGTCCGTTTAAAGAGCCAGCCGCAACTTATTTGAGAAATGAAACGTTTTCTAACCTTTTCATAACCTAGAAGATCATCACCCAAAGCAAGTATACTGCTGCAGCCCTATAGAACTTTTTCTTCTAACATATCCTACAAAGACTTGCAACCCCACACCGCTATCTGGCTCAGACTATGGCATTCAAACGTAATTAGGTTATTGCCTCACGCTCCCCAGCTGTCGGTACACCGCCGTGTCATTAGGTCATTTGGGCTTACGCCCGTCATTTGGTCGTTTAAAGACCAACATGCCAGATAACTGCAAATGGCACGATACAAAAAATGACGCCGGAGGCATAATGACAGCGAAGCATAATGACGGCCACCTTGGTGGCCGCGGACTATGCATAGCCACAAAAGCTAAAGAATGCAGTGTGCCAAAAGCGTTTTGTGCTGTGCGCTCTGTATATTTTATTCCTTGAGCGAGCCGGTAAAGTTGGGTTTTCGTTTATCGAGGAACGCCCCAAAGCCTTCACCCGCATCCTCACTGGCAAAACAGAGGGCAAAAGCTTCCATCTCCAAAGCACATGCGTTTCTTAAATCCAGACTCATTCCCTGGTCGATAACGTGCTTAACCCCCCTGGTCGCCACTCGTCCTTTGCTGGCCATCAGGGATGCCACCTTCCTGGTCTCTTCCATAAGTCTGTCAGGAGGAAACACCTTGTTCACCAACCCTATTTCTTTAGCCTCCTGAGCACTTATCATCACCCCGGTCAAACAGAGTTCTTTTGCCACGGCCCTCCCCACCAGACGAAGCATTCGCTGAGTTCCGCCAAAGCCGGGAATAATGCCCAAGTTTATTTCAGGCTGACCAAGTTTGGCCGTCTCCGAGGCATAGATAAAATCGCATGCCAGGGCGATCTCGCACCCACCGCCAAGTGCAAAGCCGTTGACGCAGGCGATCACAGGAATACTCAAACTCTCCAGGGCAAAGAGAACTTCCTGTCCTTTGGCGGCAAAGTGCTTGGCAGAGACAGGATTCAGTTTCTGTAGCTCCTTGATATCAGCACCCGCAACAAAGGCCCGATCCCCCGCTCCCGTCAAGATAAGCGCCCTAACCTCCTCATCCTTTGCAATGGTGCTTATGGCCTGACCTACTTCGCCAAGGGTTCCCATTTTCAAGGCATTCAGCACCTCAGGCCGGTTAAAGGTTAATGTGGCAATTCCCTCAGCTACTTCAAACAGAATATCCCTATACGCCATATTGCACCTCTCCTTTGCGAATCAAACAGACCACAACCAACGCGTTATCGCCAGACACCATAAAAGTTGAAATCCCCCTCCATGTCAAGAAAAAGCCTCACTTGAAAGCCACTTTTATAGAATTTACCCAAAAGTGACACGGTAGATAATGGGTAAAAGTTCTTTTTGCAGGAAGTGTTTCGAACTGTTAAGAGGAGGAGGATCTGTATCCTGCCTCGAGGCTGCGGACTATGGCAGTAAGTACTTCATTAACCGGGGCTGTGATTCCATAACGAGCCGCCATTTCGATCACCACACCGTTTAGCTGGTCTATTTCTGTCTTCTTTTTGCGCCTCACATCCTGGAGCATGGAAGAGATATTGGCGCTGGTGGAGCGGCATACGGTTTTGACCCTTTCAATCTCTTCCAGGACATCCAGCTCAATGCCGCAGTGGCGCGCCACCTCGACAGCTTCTCTCACCGCGCCATTCATCAGACTTTGGCAGTCGCGGATTCTCGAGAGCTCGCCATTTGGCACGTCAAGAATAGCGGTAAGGGCGTTTATGCCAACGTTCACCACCAGCTTTCGCCACAAAACCGATTCTATATCATCAACCACCTGAGCCTCTAATCCAGCCCGGTTGAAAGTGGCCGCCAGATTTTGCAGCTTAGTCGTGCCCGCCAGAGTCGAACCGCCCCCACCCGTCTCTCCCATGAATATCTCTCCGTAGCCGGCATGGCGAACGCGTCCCACCTCCAGCAAGGTGGCACCATGGGAGGTGGTTCCGGCAAGAATTTGACTGCTGCCGAAAAACTCACCAAGTCTCTCCACGTTGCCCAGGCCATTTTGCAAGGTCAGCAGGTGACTCTGGGGAGGAATGCTGTCCTTGAGCCTGGCCGCAGCATCTGCTGTATTGTTGGCCTTAACGCAGAGAATGAACAACTCTGCCGATCTGATCTCGGTTGGTGTGGCTGTCACTTTCATCCGGGCATGGAAGCCGGTTCTCTCTGACTCGACGGTAATTCCTCTTTCTCTGAGCACTTTGGCCCGTTCGGGCCGATGATCGAGCAACCAGACCCTACCGCCTGCCCGGGTCAGATACGCCGCAAATAGACAACCAATAGCTCCAGGGCCTACGACCGCGATTTCCATGTCACTAATGGGCATCTACTTCTTTTCCCAGCGCAGCAATTCGGTCACCTTACTCAAAGTGCTCCCCTCTTTGATCTCTTCACGAATGCGATTTTCTTTTTCCAGCACATCCATCCCGCGGTTAGCGTACTCAACCGACATGGCCCGGGGCAACACCACTACGCCATCGCCATCACCTAACAGCCAGTCTCCAGATTCCACCCGGATATTGCCGACTGTCACCGGCACCCCAATTTCCCCAAAGCCTTTGGGCTCGCCAGCGTTAGGCATGACCAGCCTGCTAAAGGCCGGAACCGGCCAAACCCTTTTGCAAAGCAGAATGGGTAGCCAGTTCTCCCCAGAGGGCAGGACCCACACCCCCGGCGTCTACGACGATCACGTCCCCTGGCTCGGCCAGGTCAATGGCCTGAACAGGTTTGGCCCAATCTCCTGGATAGGTCCTAACGGTGAGTGCTCTCCCTACCAAACGGATACCAGGGAAAAGGGGCCGAATTCCCTGAAGGACTCCCCCCCGGTGCAGTGCATCGGAAAGATTGGCCGCAGATACCTGTTCAAGAATTTCCCTGATCTGGGCCTCGCCCTTGCGCTTAAACAAAGTGGTGCTGATGCTCACACCGGTGTCGAGTCCTTGGCGGATCTGACGAGCCGCCTCTTCCGGGTTCAGGGCCTTGCTGATGGCACCACCCACAATGACAATAGCAGCACCGGCCTGAACCGCCTCTGCAGCGGTCTCAGAGTTGATGCCGCCGGCCACGCCCACCGGGATGGTCAATATCTTGCTGACCTGCCGGAGAATGGCGAAAGGATCCTTCCCTTCCATTTGCTCGTCAACAGCGCAGTGGATAGTGACGAAATCAGCCCCAAGCTCCTCCACGAACTGCGCCCTCGAGAGAACATCATCCACTGCAATCATATCCACCACTATCTTGGCGCCATAATTCTTGCCGGCTTGGATACACTCCCGGATAGTAGCATCGCTGGCTGCGCCGAGCACGTCAACAATGTTCGCACCGGCCTTGGCAGCGGCTTCAACCTCAACCCGTCCGGTATCCATGATTTTCATGTCGGCCACGATGGTAGTCTGAGGAGAGAGAGCACGCAACTCTCGCACAGCTTTGAGTCCCTCACTTTTGATAAGGGGGGTCCCGGCCTCAAGCCAGTCAACTCCACCCGCTATCCCAGCCTGCGCGTTCTTTAAGGCCCTTTTCAGGTCCACAAAATCCAGTGCCAACTGCAGGATTGGTTTCATTGTATAGCCCTCCTTATTCGATCACCGCGTGTCGTGAAGAAAAACTGTCGCTGCCTGCCAATCGTTCCTGGTGTAAGGTCAAGATTATGGCCTCGAGAAAAATGAAAGCTCCTTGTTCAAATAGGGAACCGGCCATCTGCAGTGAATGGGGTTCGGAATCTCGACGCAGTTTGGTAGTCCCGGGAAGATGAATGTATCTGTCCACTACTGAGGCAATTCTAGATTCGATGTTTCCCACGATGGCGAAGGTGAAAGCCTTACGTCTCTTGGTAGCCTTTACCGCCTCGAGGGTCGAGGGAGTCTCTCCGGAGCCGCTAAGAACGACGAGCATATCTCCCGGTTCAATGGCGGGGGTTATGGTTTCGCCGCAAAAATAGACTTGGTAGCCGAGATGCATGAGACGCATGCAAAAACAGCGCAGAATAAAACCAGACCTTCCTTGAGCGCAGAAAAAGACGGCTCTGGCCCCCAAAATCCTCTGGATAAAATCCTCCACCTTTTTGTCGCTGAGGCTCTGCAACAAACGGTGATTCTCTTCCAGGACGAGCTCAAGCTTTTGCTGAATAGACACCCTTGCTAAGTTCAGCTGGGCTGTCGGCTCCGGTTGTCGTCTCATTGGAACCTCTCCTCAATTCATGAATAAAAATCAGGCAAAACCACGATCTCAGTTGACTGATATTTCCCAAGCAACCTCGGAGCTAAATTCTCAGATATTTCTTTCACCTTCATCTGTGAGCCAGGCTGACACCGTAAGGGAAAAGGCGGGCAAGAGTCCTCAAAAGCACTGAAGCCAGAAAGAACCAACGCCCTCTCGGCCAAGTCGAGAGGGCTTGCTCGAAGGTTCTTCTTAGTGGGAGAAGCCTTCCCGTCTCAGTCCAACCCCAATGGATCCAAGCGGTTTGACTCCGCACAGGGAGATTACTTTAAAAATTATTAGATATGGAGCGTTTTGTCAATCATAAGTGGACAGAACTGAGTGACTTTCGGTTTGCTCGTTTCAAGTACAAATTTCTCGCTATCCGGACTTTCCCTTCCCCATTCAAAATATTGCCCCTTAACCCGAGTTTAATGCAGCCGTAAGGGTCGGCACTATTGGGAAAAAGATAAGCCGTATTCTCTAAGAGACAAAGCCCGAGTCAGTCTATTTCACCGACTACAATGGCCAACAGCGGGGCTCATGCCGAGGGTTGTCGATGACAATTCGCGCCCTCGACTATGACGGCACTATGTAGGCAGATAGGTTGAACACTCTCTTCCGAAGGTGCGAATGGTGGGAAAAGGTCAATCATCCTTTCTTTTTCTTTTGCGTGAACAGCGAAGGATTAAGTTCAAAGATGACGGCTCCTGCTCGAGACACTTCAGCTGGTGACCTCAGTTTCGGACTTATCACTCCGCTTCCTTTTAGTTCCACAATAAGGGCATCAACCCTATGTCCCAGTCCCAGCCCACTGCAGATTTCCTTTATTTGGATTGCGGTTATCCTGTAATTCTTAGACCGGTCCCCTAGCCTCTCGACTAGTCTTGGTATCATATTCCAGTGTGGATCTCCCATCTCCCTGAAAAGATCAGCTAGGGCTACCCCTGGTTCCCAGAGCCCTGTCTTGCTGGCATTTTCCACTAGATATCTGACAACGTTGGGCACTTCAAACAATTCGACAGGACTAAACAGCAACAGGCGATCCTCCCATGAAGAGGTTCTCCGTGTCCTCATTGGAAGAATTAACCTCCATTCATAACCCATAAGCAGACCTTCCTCGGCATTATCACCAATCGTTTTCGTCACCTCATGAAAGGTTACTCTGCCCTTTTTTGTCGCACAGATAAGGATCTGCGCCAAAGAGTCTGTAAGCTCAGTACTGCCTAAGAAACTACTCAGGGCCTCATTTAGCATTTTATTGTGATTCTTGCTGGTTATGGAGTAGCGGGTTGCTCATATGGGTTACTAATTAGTATTTCTAATATTTCTATATAATGCAAATTAATCATTCTAATAAAATTAATTAGTGTTCATCCGGAAACTTGCTAATGTCATTCTGAGCCTTCGGTTAACTCAGAGCCTGCCCTGAGCGACACGACTTGAGGACTTCGAGTGAGCCTCAGTCGAACTCCTCGTCGACAA
>JARRNM010000085.1:0-11723 GCA_037384945.1 Deltaproteobacteria bacterium | reverse complement strand
GAGAATAAAAGAAGGGGCAAGCCCGAAGGCCTGCCCCCTGCGAGCGTATTTACCGCGTAGTCGTTCAGTCACTTAAATTCCCTTGTCCTTCCAATAAGCGCGTATCTTGTCCTTGAGGCTGGCCGGAAGGGGCACGTATACGAGCTTCTCGGCCGTGGCATCTCCGTTCTTGAAGGCCCAATCGAAGAACTTCACGACCTTCTTGTTGGTCTCGGTCTGCTCCCTCGCAAGAAGAATGAAGGTCGCCCCGGCTATGGGCCAGGCCTTTTCGCCGGGGGCGTCCGTGAGCCAGAGGTAGAAGTGCTTGTCAGGCTCAAAGTCGCCAGTTGCGGCCGCGTCCTTGAAGTTGGCGAAGCTCGGCTCGACGAAATTGCCGGCGGCGTTCTTTAGCAGCACGTAGGCCAGCTTATTCTGCTCGGCATAGGCGAACTCCACGTAGCCTATGGAGTTCTTCACCCTTTTAACGTAGTTGGCGACGCCCTCGTTACCCTTGCCGCCGATTCCCGTGGGCCACTTCACGGCCTTGCCCGCGCCCACCTTTTCCTTCCATTCAGGGCAGACCCCGCTCAGGTACGTGGTAAAGATTGCGGTGGTGCCGGAGCCGTCGGAGCGATGGACAACTGTTATCTCCCCCTGGGGCAGTTTTAACCCCGGGTTAAGTCCCTTTAACTCACCGTCGTCCCAGTGCGTAATCTTGCCAAGGAGTACCTTGCAAAGGGCGTCCGCGTCGAGTCTGAGCTGGCCCGCCTTTATGCCGGGGATGTTAACCACCGGCACCACGCCGCCGATTACGGCGGGAAACTGGTAAAGCTTCAGCTCGTCGAGCTTTTCAGGCTCAAGGGGAGCGTCCGATGCGCCGAAGTCCACGGTCCGCTCGGTTATCTGCCTCTGTCCGCCTCCCGAACCTATCGACTGGTAGTTGAGCCGGACGCCGCTCACCTTGTTATAGTTATAAGCCCAGGCCGAATACACGGGATAAGGAAAAGTGGCCCCGGCTCCGTTTAAGGTATCCGCAGCAGCGGCCGCTCCAAAGGAAAACAGGACCGTTGATGCCAACATCAGACTCAATGCCAATGCTCGTTTCATTGTGTCTCCTTTCTCTTAAACTCTTTTTTTGTTACAAGAGTGTTACAGAATTGTTACGCTAGGGTTACAATCTTTCTAAATTTCTTCTCACCTCCTCTGCAAAGACATTCAAACAGGCAGCCTGGATATTTCATGAATTCACGCCCTGGCGTGACTGCGACCCCGGATATGGTCGTCCTTCCTGCCGTCCTCGGGCGTTCCTTCGACAGGCTCCCCGCGACTGCGCTCGGGACAGGCAGGACAAGCTCACCCTGCGACGTACCATTCAGGTAAGGTTCGGAACCAATCCCGCGGCAGCGCGGGACGGTTGCCAGGTGGCACACTCGTCTTCGTGGTCTCGCGACAGCAATTCATGAAAAATCCAGGCTGGTTTAATTCCATGAAAGAGAGCGGAAATCTTTCGACCGTTTCTCTACATGTGATGTCGTGGTAACGGTGCGTAAGCGGTATGGTTTTGCCGCAGAAATATTCGTCCTTGCGATAGAATTGGCAGATCAAGTTATTCCCCCTATTGCTTCCCTGATATTATTCGGAAATGATACGGAATCGTTGTTACAGGAATGTGAAGGAATGGTTTCAGGAAAGTTAAGTTTCAACCTCGGGATGACTACCCTGACCTTGGTGTCCTCGACCGTCTCACACCACATCAAGGAGTTCTATTGGGCAGGTTTGATCAGGACGCAGCCGAAAGGCCACAAGGTGGAGAGCTGGATAGAACCTGAAGTCCCGAAAGCTTTGGCAAGGTTTTTCCCTCTAAGGTTCTTTACCAAGATATCTCATGCAATACCCGGTTTAGGGCTAATCTTTTTTTCTCTTGCTCAAATCCAAGGGTAAGTTATTGAGAAAGGTTTGGATCCCCGCCTGGAAATCCTCTTGGTAACCTCCTCTAGCTAACAGCGATTCGGGCAGCTTTTCCACGAAGGCTTTGATCTCATCGCGAACACGACGATAGTGGACCATGGCTTCTTCTTCATCTCTCGCAGCTCCTGCAAGTTTGGGTGGATCGTCGAAACCCACATGGATGACTCTGGTGGGGCCCGGAAAGCTGGGGCAAGTCTTCTGAGCGTTGTCACATAAGGTCACCACGTAATCAAATTGTTGGTTTATTACCTGATCGACCGACTTGGAACCCTGCCTTGAGATATCAATACCAGCCTCCGACATGGCCTTTATCGCTCTCGGATCTATTCCCTTTGGAGCCACCCCGGCTGAAGAAGCTTCTATCCGGTCACCTTTGAGATGCCCGGTAAAAGCCTCAGCCATTTGACTGCGACACGAGTTGCCGGTGCACAGATAGAGAATACGAAGTTTGTCCTTCTTGGTCATTAGGGTCCCCTAAACTTGGTTTCTTGGGTCGGGTCAAAGGGCATAGAGCAGAGCATGGGGCAAGTACTGAGGTTTCAGTGTTCAGGTTTCAGGTTTCAGCCTTTTTGTTTTTCCTGCCTGACATCTCAAACCTGACACCTTGAGGCGTGGTGCCTAGTGGAATGGGCTGCCCGCTGCTGGCTGCCTCCTGCCTGCTGAAGTTCCATGCTCTTATTGCTCACAATGATGCTTGATCTCAACTCCTTCGACAATAAAAACTACCGCCTCGGCAACGTTGGTGGCGTGGTCTCCACAGCGCTCGAGACAGCGAGAAACAATTATTGAGTAGACTGCCCGGTCCACCGCGCGCACTTCGGCAACCATATAATCGACGAAGTGTCTAAGAATCTTCAGGTTCAGCTCATCCGCGGCGTCATCCATCTGGCAAACTGCGGCAGCCTGCTGGGTGTTCCCGGTATTGAAGGCTGAGACGGCTTTCTTAAACATATCTACCGATGTGGCGGCCAATCGTTCCATGAGAGGCTGATGTGGGAGGGCGGGCCGTTGATTGAGATAAAGGGCCCTTTCAGCAATGTTGACCGCCTGGTCGGCAATGCGCTCCAAATTAATACATACCCGCATGCAGCCGATAATAAAACGGAGATCTCTTGCCATGGGCTGTTCTAAGGCGAGCAACCTCATGCACCGCTTGTCGATGTCAACTTCAAGGGAGTCTATTTCCTCGTCTCCCAGCACAACCTCTTCAGCCATATCAGAGTCGCGCTCGAAAAAGGCCCGGAGGGCTTTAGTCAGGGCGTTCTCGGTCAGTGCCGCCATGCGAAGGACTTCGAGCTTCAGATCATCCAGTTCCTGGCTGAAACGTTTTCTCACTTCCATAAGAAGAGCTCCTAGATTTCTCTAACTATAAAGGCTAATTATAAATTAGATAGCAGATATATAATCACACATCCGTCATTTACGAATAACAAAGTAATGCTTTCCTGGAGAGCTTTGTTTTATTCTTTATTAGCGAGTGGGAGGGTGAAAAAGAAAGCTGAACCATTGGCTTCACCTTGAGGGGGACTCTCCACCCAGATCTCCCCGCCGTGGTTCTGAATTATGTGGCGGCAGATGGCTAGGCCAAGGCCTGTGCTACCTTCCTGATTAGCACGATTTTTTTCCACCCGGTAAAATCTTTCAAAAATCCTAGGTTGCGCCTGGCTGGGAATCCCGGGCCCCTCATCCCGCACCTGGAAGACGGCACCTTCAGGGCCAAAATTACATGAGACCATAACGGTCCCTCCGGATGGGCCATACTTAACGGCGTTTTCCAGCAGATTCCTGAAAACTTGCTCGAGTTGTTCGGAATCCGCTCTTACCAGAATTTGATCCTCCGGCAACACCTTTTCCAGACGAACTTCTTTTGCCTCGGCCAGGGAACCGCAGGCTTTCCAGGCTGAATTAAGGGCCGTTACGGCATCGACGGCCACAGGTTCCGACAATTGCTGACGGGCTTCGAGCCTTGCCAGCTGAAGAAGATCGTCCACCATCTTACTCATCTGGTTCGTATGCTTGAGGATTACCTGGAGGAAATCACCAGGGGAGTCGGGACTTTCAGTCCTACCGGCTAATAATGTTTCGGCGTAGCCCTTGATAGAGGTAAGGGGAGTGCGCAGTTCATGAGAGACATTGGCGACGAAGTCCTGACGAATCTTTTCAAGACGTTTAAGCTGAGTAATGTCATGAAAGACGACGATAGCGCCCATACCTCCCTGGTGATCCCGCAGCTGAACAATAGTGACATCGAATGCTCGCCCTTCACCCAAACTAATCTCCAAATTGTATGGTTGCACCGGGAGTTCGTCCGAGCCGGCCAGCACCTGGTCGCAGGCCTGCTGCAGTTCTGAGCTCAGGATTACTTCCAAAGGGCGCCGCCCAATACACGCCGGGGGATGAGGAAGGATGCGGGCCAGGGCTGGATTGACAGTTCGGATCCTTCCCCTGGTGTCGAGGACCATCACTCCCTCGGCCATGCCATTCAAAACTGCCTCCAACTGCTGCTTCTGCTCGGTAATGGTATGAATTTGCTTTTCAATGCTTTCAGCCATGTTATTGATGGCGTGGGAAAGGGGTGAGAACTCCTGCCCGGGAGAGATGCGGATACGTTTGCCGTAGCCGCCGCTGCCAATGGCCTCAGCCGCTCTGATCATTCTTCGCAGTGGGGCCTCAAGCTGGCGGGCGAGGAGGTAACTGATTAAAATAGTGGCTCCGAAGGCCAATAACAGTGTGAGGATAAAGTTTCTTCCAAAGCGATCCAGCTTTAGCTTAACCTCTGAAAATGGTACGGCAACGCGAATCACTCCGGCGGGAATAGCGCCGCCACCATCGCTTTTCCTGGCGGCGTAAATCAGATTTCTCTCGAGGGTAATGCTGTAGCGGGAGCTGGTTCCCAGACCTTCTTTGTAGGCCTGAATTATCTCTGGACGATTGGCGTGATTGCCCATACTCGGAACCCGGGCAAAAGAGACCTGGGAATCGGTAATGACCGTCCCATCTGTAGCCACATAGGTGATCCGTGTCCCCAGGTGATCGCCAAGGGTCTTGCACCATTCCTGTAATGAAGCAGCGTTCTGGAAGGGCTGATCCTGGGACAAGAGCCAATATGCCAAATTGAGCTGATGGATGGCATTGGAGCGAGTGTCCGCCTCTATATCTTGGCTCAAGGTTTTGCGGTAATAGATTGAGGGAAGTAGGAGGGCGAGGAAAAGGACAGCCCAGAAGGAAAGGAGAAGACGACTTCTAAAAGACAGGTTCCTTAACATAGAGGTCAATCCCGAAAGCGATAACCCACGCCACGCACGGTCTCGATCCACTCGGCATAAGGTCCGATTTTCTGCCGAAGCCTGCGAATGTGTGTATCCACCGTGCGAGCGTAACCATCGAACTGGTAGCCCCAAACCTTGTCCAGCAATTGATCCCTGGTCAAAACCTTGCCCAGATTCCTGATGAGTTCCGCCAACAGTCGAAATTCGGTTGCGGTGAGGATGGTTTCTTGGTTGTCTATGGTGACGCGATGTGAGTCGAAACGCACGCCCAAGCCATTTCTTTGCCATCCGGTTAGGGGAGGTTCTTCAGGTGCGAACCTTCGCAGAATTGCGCGGACTCTCAGCACCAATTCCCTCGGGCTGAAAGGCTTCACCACATAATCATCAGCCCCAAGCTCCAGCCCGACAACCCGATCCACCTCCTCGCCTCTGGCGGTGAGCATCAAAATGGGGATGTTTTTCGTTGCGGGGCTTCGTTTCAACTCTTTGCAGACCTCGAAGCCGTCAAGGCCCGGGAGCATTAGATCGAGGATTACCAGCTGAGGAAGATGCTTCTTCGCCAGAGATAGTGCCGCGTAGCCGTCTTGCGCCGTTAGTACCTCAAATTCGGCGGACTTTAGATTATAGGTTACCAGTCGAAGGATATCAGTATCATCTTCAACGACCAGAATCACCGATTTCGTCATTTAGCACTCCAAGAATGGAATCATACTACCATATTCGCTATAGGTTACATAATGGTTATGGTTCTGTTACAGAGCTGTAACAACTGCAGCAATGTGGTGGGAAATTGCTGTCATACAGCTGTTGGCCATGGAGGAGCAAGAGAAAAGCACGAACTGGAAATTCTTAAAGGCTGCTCACCTGGCGATCATGGTTCGCATGCGGTCGGAGGCGTTCTGGGCATCATCGGCAATGTTTGCGATAATTTCTACCAATCGGACAACATGAAAGATGTCCACCGGGTCTTTCAATAGGGCAAAGGCGTCTTTCTTGAGCTCATGTTCCAGGTGGTCTGCCTCTTTTTCGGCCTGATGAATGTCTCTGATAGTACTCTTTAGTCTGTTACGGTTCTCTTCGGTACTACTTTCGAAGTAAGTGATGGCCTGTTCAGCCATAACAGGGAGTTTCTCAATGGCTGGAATAACGGCATCAACGAGATGCAATAAATCGCCCACCAGTTCTTCGGGGATTTCCCCTTCGGGTTTGAAGGAGAGCCAGTACAGAGCTTTCTCCACGTTATCCAGCACATGGTCTTGCTCGCGCAAGCAGTCTACCAGAACAAACTTGTCCACCGGCATCAGCAGGCCTCGGGGCAGGTGGTTGCGGAGATTGCGCTTGAGCCAGTCTGCTTGGCTCTCGAGCATGGCCACATCCTCGGTGAGTTGGTCGAACTCCTCACAATCCCTCTGTAAATAGCACTCCACTGCGCGCTTAAACATCCAGGCGCACTCTTTAACCTTGTCGGCGTGGTCTTTGAGCTTTTTGAAAGGTGACTTGTAAAAAAGAGAGAACAATTTAAATCTCATGGATGCACCTCCCGATAGAGGCAAAGGTTACTAAAGAAATACTAGGGTTAAGAGCTTGTATAAGCCCATGGCAAGAGCTACCGTAAAGGGTAAGGTTATTATCCATGACGATGCGATGTTTCGCAACAACCGCATGTCAAGAAAACCCATACCACGCATAAACCCCACCCCCACCACTGCGCCCACCAAAACGTGGGTGGTGGAGACGGGCAGTCCGAGTCTTGAGCATACCAGAATGGTAGTGGCTGCGCCAAATTCGGCACAAAAACCCCGTACCGGTGTCACTTCGGTAATCTTGCCGCCGATGGTTTCTATGACCTTACTGCCAAAGGCAAAAAGGCCACCTCCAACTGCGATACCACCTATGGCCAACATCCAAATAGGAACTACCACTTGCATCACCACACTTTTGGTTTTAACCACCGAAAAGATGGCGGCAAGGGGTCCGACCGCGTTGGCAACATCATTGGCCCCATGGGCAAAGGCCACGTAACAGGCGGTCATAACTTGCAGATGGGCAAAGAATGCTTGCAAAGGTGTGCGTTGGTCCTCGGCCTGCTCGTCTCGCCGGAGTAGATATTTCAGCCAAACCCGGCCCACCAGCCCTCCCAGTGCGGCACAGGGTAAAGCTAGGGCAAGTGCCGGCCCAAATCCCAGATTAAGGTGGAGGTTCTTCAAACCCTTGAAGATAAGAGAAAGGACGATTACCACCAGCACAGAACCGATGAGAAATGGTGACCATCGCATAGCCTGTTTTTCAGGGGTGTCTGACCTTAGGATCCTCTCCCTTATGAGATAATAGATGCCGCCGGCGATAATAGCACCAGCGAGAGGGGACACCACCCAGCTCAATACAACGGTAATTACCTTTCCCCAGGAGATGGCGCCCACTCCCACACTCACCATACCGAAACCCACAACAGCGCCGACGATAGAGTGAGTAGTGGAAACCGGCATTCCCAGTACTGTAGCCAAATGGACCCAGATGCCGCTGGCAACTAGGGCGGCAAACATACCCAGCATTAGTTTGTCGGGTGCAGCGGCAAACAAATCCGGATTGATCATGCCCTTGCTGATAGTATTGGTCACATAACCGCCGGCCAGGACGGCGCCTAGCAGGTTGGCCACAATGGAAATAATTACAGCCCGGTTAAGGGTCAGAGCCCCGGAACCGACTGAGGTTCCCATGGCATTGGCCAGATCATTCGCGCCTATATTGGCGGCCATATAAAGGCCAACAAGAGCGCCGGCAACAAGTACAAAGGCATCCGGACTCATAATCACTCAATCAATCTTTGGTAGATTTTACTAGCCTTTGATCCGGCAGAAAGGGAAGGTTTTATCACCATTACCATAGCTCGGTTTTGGGTCCAGCAGTGAGTTCTTAGCTGTAGTTCGATCTTCTCACTGACTTTGTAAAAGGAGTAATTCTAACGGTCGGGGGCACATTAACAGATCCGCTTTTCTTTTTTAAGTCATTTTTACAAATAAGCTTGGTCTTGGCCGTAGTTGTTACTCTCCAGATCTCCCCCGTTCAGGCTGTAGGATGGCACACCATCCTGATATGCTCTTAGCCAACAAAGGACAAGAAGACTAGCAGTACGGTCATAAGGGCGAGGGCTGCCCAGGACGACCGGTAAACCATGCGGCAAGACCGTCGAATGTGTTCCGGTCCCATCTCCTGGCCGCCGTTCCCTAACCAGGGTTTATCCACGATTCCCTCCTGATAAACAGCAGGCCCTCCGAGTTTGATCCCCAGAGTTCCCGCCATGAAACTCTCCGGGTGGCCGGCGTTGGGTGACGGATGTTTTAGCCGGTCACGGAGAGCGATTTTCCATCCTTCCCTGGCACTCTCACCGCTGAAGAGGGCTCCTAAATATAGAATGATAAGAGAAAGGCGAGCCGGCAAAAAATTGGCCAAATCATCCAGGCGGGCGGCAGGCCGGCCGAAAAGGAGATAATGATTGCTTCTATATCCAACCATTGAGTCGAGGGTGCTTATCACCTTAAAGCAGAGCAGAGTGAGAATACCGGCTGCTACAGGTGACGGACAACCGGCCAAATAACTGAGGGTTGCTGGCAAGGTGTACCAGAACATAGGTGAGAGCACTCCATCAACGAAATTCTCCGCCACACTCTCCACAGCTCCCCGAACCACACCTTGGGTGTCTAAGTTTGAGGTATCCCTCCCCACAATTTTTTGGAGGGCGGTTCGGGCCTGCATCAGGTCGCTCCTGGCCAAAGCTTGCGCAACTGGAGTGGCGTGACTGACTAAATCCTTCAGTGCCAGAAAGGAATAGGCCAGGTAAAGGTCCAGAACTGAGGCCAGAAAAGGATGTAGTCTGCGGAGAAAGCTGTGAACTGCTAGATAAAGTCCGAGGGAAACTACAAGCGTGCCGGACACCAGAAGGCTTCCGCCAATCAGTCCTGACCAGCCCAACCTGAGAAACAGCCTCTCCAGACCACTGATGGCCGAGCCTATGAGCCGAACCGGGTGAAGGGGGAAAGGAGGATCGCCTAGAATCAGATCCAGAACCAGGGCAGAAATAAGGATGGCGGCGGCATAAATCATAAGAAATGGGCAGCACAGTTTTGCATAATCGAGACGACTCGATCATTTTCTTCCGGTTGGCGAATGGCCATGCGAAAATAATTGTTCTCCAGTCCAGGAAAGTTGCGGCAGTCTCGAAGGTGAATCCCCGAGCGCAGCATGAAGAGGAGAAAATCATCCAATTCACCTGTCCCCGTCCACCGTGCGAGGAGGAAATTAGCTGCAGGTTCAAAGGGTTGAAATCCTGAGATTTTTTTCAGCAAGGCAAAAACCCTGGGCCGCTCTCGGCGAACTAGGTTTGCCACCTTGTCCTCGTAATCTGCGCAATTGATCAGCTTCCCTGCCACTTTTTCGGCTATGCGGTTGACGCTCCATGGTTCTTTGAGTTGGCGAAGACGAGAGATAATCTCGGGATGGCCGACTACAGCACCCAGCCTGAGACCCGGAAGAGCAAAAAATTTGGTGAGAGAGTGGAAGACAAGGATATTGGCCGGTGGCGGCTGTATTTTGATTAAGCTGATCGTATCAGGTCGGTCGAGGAACTGCACGAAGGCCTCATCAACCAACAGCCACTTGCTGGGAAAAGTCGCCGCTAGATCAAGCAACAGCTCCCTAGGGAAAACCGTGCCGGTGGGATTATTGGGGTTGCCGACAAATAGGCCGTCGCCACCGGCCAGAGTCTCCTCTAAAATTGACCTATCTGGGGGGGCAAACCCGGTAGAGGCTTTGAGCTCCAGGGGGATTAATTCAGCCCCGGCTGCCAAGCTGGCTCTGGTGTAGTCATGGAAGGAAGGATTAATCACCACTACCTTCCGCAGGCCCAAAGCGCGGGGAGCCAAATAAATTGATTCAGTGGAACCGTTGCCCGCCAGCACCTGGGCGGAATCGAGACCAAAGCGTTTTTCATAATACTGAACCACACCCAGGCCATCCACGGTGGGATAGCTGGCAATCTCTCTGAAAAGATCGTTCCATATGGCCTTGATCTCTTGGGGAACGCCCAGGGGACTGACGTTGACGCTGAAGTCCAGAATCTGACGAGGGGCAAGCCCCAGCCGTTTCAATTCTTTTTCGGGGTCACCGCCATGTATATGTTCCCGTTCGGTTGCCATCTTTAAGTCTTTGCTTTTGATCTCACCCCTCGTCTTCGCATGAACACTTTCGCATGGGGCACAGGGCATAGGGCATAGAGTTCAAATTGCGAAACTCGCAATTATAAATCCGAAATCCGAATATCGAAATCCGAAACAAATTCAAAATCTTCACCCTGTGGAATCCTCCGAGGGAGGGCCGCCAACTGGCGGCATTCCACAGGGCAGGTTCTCCAATGTCCAAAATCAAATCTTGAATACGAATTTTTAGTCTTTCCCCTTTTGGGCATTTGCATTTTGATCATGGGGATTTGTTTCGTGCTTCGTGCTTAGGATTTCGAATTTGATATTAAGTCTGTCCACTGTCGTCTGACCTCAGATCTCTAAACCTCGTCTCGCCCGACCTCCCGTCTCGCCCGTCTCGCTTTACTCCATGCTCTCTGCCCTATGCTCTATGCTTTTCCTAATGAATTAGCCACCCCCATCCAGTATAGGCCATGAGGGGCTTGCCTAACATAGCGGCGACCAATAGTAAGGTAACCTCGATTATTTCATTGTCGGCACCAAGGAGGTCTCCGGTTATGCCACCGATGTTCTGGCGGCACCAAGCTCCATAAACCCAGGTTATTATAACGGCCACGGCCAGAACCCCCAAGCCAACAGGGCCGTACAGAAGAGTTGCCACCAGGGTGGCCACATAGGCTGCGACAAGGTGATAGGTGGAACCCCCCTCAACAAAGGCGGCAGCCGTGCCGCCCTCAGCTCTGGCGTAATCAAGTCGCACTGCCAAGTGAACCTGCATGGTCCGGGAAATCATACAGAGCAGGATGACCCAGACGGTGCTGCCCACTGATACCAGCCTGGAAAAGGCCAGCCACTTGCAAAGTAAAGCAGTGATAACCGCCACCCCGCCGAACACTCCGAGGCGAGAGTCTTTCATAATTTCAAGACGTTTTGTTTTGTCCCAGCCACCACCAAGAGAATCGGCAAAATCCGCTAAACCGTCCAGATGAAGAGCTCTGGTGCTTATGATGTTTGCCAGGAGCATGAGCGCTGCTATGCCCATGGGCCAACCGTTACCGCTGGTGAGTCTGTCGAGGAGACCCACCAGCCAGAGGAGCAGTCCCAAGGCAAAGCCCACCACTGGGAAGAATGGAAGAGAATTGCTGAGCTTCGGCGCATCTTGCCCAGGTATGGGAAAGACAGTCAGCGTTCGGAAGGCAGTTACGAGTCCCCTTAGCATGTCTCCCTTCATAAATTGATGGTAGGCCGTGCCCACTTTACACAGTTAGGGGAATGGAGCATAGAGCATGGACTCAGGTTTCAGTGTTCAGGT
>JARRNM010000084.1:0-31848 GCA_037384945.1 Deltaproteobacteria bacterium | reverse complement strand
GGACCTGGGGGCATGGCGAGGGCAGAGGTCAGAGGGCAGTGGCAGAGAGTGAGAGGCACTCTTCACATTGCGGAGTGGAGAAATATAAGGTTAAGGGTCATCTGTCAGTAAGCGTCTCCTCTCGGCAGTATCGCGAAGACATAGATCATTTTTGCGTCTTTATCAGGAGTGAATAGAATTCTCCAATTTCCCACCCGGAGGCGGTAATCACCTTCTAGTTTGCCCGTTAACGGTCTGACTTTAGGGTGCGATAGAGGATTTTCGGACTTTTCCAGTTCAAGCAGGCTCTGCTTCACTCTTATTCTCATCTTTTTGTCTAACTTCAAGTAGTATTTCTCGGCTGTGGGCTTGACCTCAACCTTCCAACTCATCGAGAGATTTCCCTTTCCTTCCTCGCGCAACTTCCTCTTTACCCTTTTCAATGGCTTCTACCCATTCCGGTTTAGAAAGTAATGCGAGAGTCTCCTTGTGCCTTTCGATATACTCGTCAATGAGATCAGAAAGAATCTCTTTCATTTCCTTTTTCTCGAGGCTTGCGATCACTTTCAGCGTGTCTCTTTTCTCAGCGGGGATACGTACGGTGGCCGTCGCCATAAAATCACCTCCTTTTCTTAGTAGCATAAGCCACTAGGCGCTCAGTGTCAAGGATCCAGGCGAGATGGGCGAGACGGGGGAGATACAGCTGGCAGCTGGCAGCAAGAAGACAGAGGGCAGAGGACAGAGGTCGGAGGTCAGAAGTCGGAGATCAGAAGACAGATGACAGACGACAGATGACAGATTGAGGAGGGGTGCAAGGTGCAAGGCGCAAGGGACAAGGCACACGGCAGTAAAGACTTTTTTCCCTTGCGCCCTGCCTGCCCTGTGGAATTCCCGCTTTGCGGGACCCGCCGAAGGCGGGATTCCACAAGTTGAGCCTTGAGCCCTATGCCTCTCTGACTACTGGCTACTGACTACTGGCTACTGGATTCTTTGATTGGGAATTGCGGAATGCCAAATTTAAGCGACAGCAGCCTTCTTTTCATTCTGAATAATAATCTTCGGATCTGGATTTCTGGGAGGGACTGGTAATCCTTGTTCCTTCAACAAGCTCACGTGCTCTTCCATTCCCCACTTAGCTTTATACAGACAGTCTTCCACTGAATGGCCTATCCCGGTGAAGCCCTCTAATTCTGGAGAATAAAATCCAAAGTAGTCTGGTTCCTCGGTAGCCTCGATTACCAGCGAATACTGTAATTCTATCATTTCATCATCCTCTTATGGCTTCTTAATTCCAGCAGCTTTCAATATTGCATGCAAAGTTCCTGTTGGAACTTCTTTAGCTCCGTGGAAATCGACACGTATGAGTTTGTCCCAGTTGGCCTTGCCGTAATACCTTATTGAGCCCTTCTCCTTTATAAGTCTAAACCCATTCTTCTCCAGTAGCCTTAATAATTCACTGAATTTCACCTGGATATCCCCACGGAATCAACTATTTCGCCATCTCCGAAATGAGGATATAACAATTCCTATTCGAAATCAAACAATCATCATAAAGGGGGACAGAGGACAGATTGTGGATTGAAGATTATAGATTGCAGATTGAGGATTGGGGAAGTTATAGATTCAGGTTTCAGGTGTCAGGTTTCGGGTGTCAGGGGGCAGAGGACGGAAGGGAACTAGGCACTAAGCAGTAAGCACTAGGCACTTACGAGTCAGTTGTCCGTGGTCCGTTGCGAGTGAGCATGGAGTATTTGGCGAGACGAGCGAGACGGGAGGACGGGCGAGACGGGGAAGGACAGAGGGCAGAGGACAGCTGGCAGTGATGTTATCCGTTATTTGTTATGCGGATGATCTGTTCCTGAGAGCTGAGGCTAAGGCTTCTACGATTTTTACGATTTCTAGGGTTTCTACGGTTTCTACGAATTCCCCAATTCTCTAATTAACTACCTCCTGGCCCTCTTCTTGCAAAACTTAGCCGGCACATCCTGCAGATAATTTCTCTTGAATAAGGGACTCATAGAATGAGGCAAAAAGTCAAGAAATGTAACCTCTATTATGCAGTCATTCCCATCATTCTCTTTGTCTCTTTTCTACTGTCAAGGGTGTCATATGCAGAGGCCGAACAGAAGAGAGTCAAGCCTCCCCAGACCCTTAATGAAGCCTTCGAGGTATTGGATTCAGTCCTGAGCCCTCAAGACCGTGAGAGTCTGCGAGACTGCAGAAAGCCTGAGTTGATTAACTATCATTTTGGCTTAGGCCGGTGGATCCGCAATAACTTTGGCCTCTATGCAGGGAACCCAAAACTTTATGAAGCAGTCGGTGCCCAGCCATCCGAGCACCCAGACGAGGTCTCGGCAAAAATCATCCAGGCCTACTGGCAATACTTGAACCGGGACATCACCATACCTGAATTCGAACAGTTATCTTCAGGTGAATATTTCCAGGAAGTTTTATCTCATCTACATCGGGCATATCTTTCAAGATCTACTCGGATGACGAATTTCTTGCCGGCATGGGTATTTGCCAACAGTCGGATAGAGATCGGTAAAAGTTCGGAGAAACAGATACATGTGGCCAGGAAGCTAGTGAGACAAGACAGCTCACTTGCTTGCCTGGCCCTACTGTTTCTTGCCGAGTACGAGAAGGGACATGAGCGTATAGCCCTGCTAGAGGAGTTCCTGAGGAACAAAGAACCCACCATCCTTTATCCGCTGAGGGCAGAAGAGGATCCTTACTTTTCAGCCATGCTCACTGGCGGGGATATTGCGCAAAAATTTGACATCGAGGCCAAATTCGCCACCTCAAAGGACCGCAATTATCCCAAAGGTTACCTTTGGAAGGTCTTGAGCATCGGCGATATCTCCCTTCGCTCCTTGAATAAGATTTATAAGAAGAAGTTTGGCTGTGCGGAAGAGTATTTGATCTGGAAGGAGGACTGGAACAAAAATCCTTTCCTTTATTGGAAATACAAGGAGCCAATTAGCTCTCAGGATGTGGAATATTTGCACTCCAGACCACTTCTGTTGCTTCAGATGCTGCTGTTGAACAACCGTTGGATCTTTTTCGATAACGGCTGCACTGGTATGCCCTGGGCGCATCCACCTGAGGCGAACCTACTTCTGGGTGACCTAGAGGCAAACCCAGACGTCCCCGAAGTGAGTGCAGAGTTTGAAGTGTATCCCAAGGAAGTGCAACCGGTGCCCGCGTTTAAGACCTCTTTGCTGCTCAAAAATATCTTGAATCGGGTGGATGGAGATTCTCTCTTTCACTCCATCACTCTGGAAGCGCTTCGTGACTACAATCTGCATTACAAGACAGAGGAACTGCGCGAATACAATCACTACGTGGCCTTTGTGCTGGCAGTGGGAAAGGAGCGTCTTTTAGAAAAGGGCAGGAAAGAACAACTTTGGGAGATTTGCGAATATTACCGGAACAATTACCACCTCTCCTGGTCATTCAACAACTATCTAATAAGTCTTCTCTTTGAAATTGACTCAAACCGTACACGTCCAGTTGTAGAAAAAATTTTTGACACTTCCAAAGAACCAAGTGATAGGGTGTTCGCCCGGACGGCTTTTTTGGAACTTATGATTTCCGAACACTTCCACGAGTATGAGGAACTAGTTGAGCGCTGGTATTGGCATATCCAAGATAAGTATTTGAATCACCACCCTAATGAAAGGGATACTATCCTTTGCACCCTGCAACAGACAAGCGATCAGACCCGAAAACTGTACCGGAAGATTACCTCAGACCCTCGCTTTATCAAGGTCGAGGGAGACGATAGACGACAGAGGACAGAGGTCGGAGGTCAGAGGTCAGAAGTCGGAGGTCGGAGATCGGAAGGTAACTAGGCACTAAGGACTATGCACTAGGCACTTTTGGATTTCGAATTGCGAATTTCGAATTTTTAACCCTATGCCCTTTGCTCTATGCTCTATGCCTGTTGGATTCTGACTACTGACAACTAGATATTGGATTCTTTGATTGCACTTATGTAAAAGCGAGCTATTTAACGATAAACTTGACCGGGGGTGTCTCTACCGCTGTTGTTGAATCGTTGAGCCGCACTCTGGTCCTGGCAAGGTGAACTCCGCGCCTCAGGGGCCAGACGAATTCACCGGTGGAAGTGGTGGCCTCCAGGGCATCATCTACAAACCAATCTACTGTTGCCCCTCCCGGGATTCCTTCGAGGGCAAAGGAAAAGGCCTCCTGATCATCGGGTATTCTGGGGTCCATGGCAAGCTGCAACCCACTGGTAGGGCGAAGCAGCCGGACGGATTTCTTTTCAGTAACATGTGAGTCATTTACTGCCGGTTCGGTTCCCGGGATAAACCATTCGTTGTAACTGGGACACACACCGTCTGACAAAAACCCGGTGTCACTACATACTTCCAGCTTTACCAACCGTGGACTCAAGTAAAGAGGGCGCGTTTTCCGGTGACGGTTGAGCTCCGCAAATACAGAGCGCAGAACCAGACCAGGACCGGTGGATCCGGTGATGCCCTCAGTGACCGTACCATCGAGGTTTCCCATCCAGGCCCCAACCGTGTAGCGGTCATTGAAACCTACTGCCCAGGAATCCCGGTAGTCACTCGAGGTTCCGGTCTTGACTGCGGTTTGTACGGGAAAGCGTAGAAGGCTCCCGTGACCAAACTCGAGTTTCCTGGCCTCCGGATCCGAGAGGATGCTGCCGATCAGGGAACTCGCCTCCGGGGAAAATATCCTGCGGGCTGAATCGTCCCGTACATCATCCATTATCAATGTATGCAGGGGATGATAGATTCCCCGCTGTGCCAGCACACAATAAGCCCGCACCAGTTCCAGGAGAGTGATCTCCCCATTGCCCAGGGCCAGGCCGTCACCGTAAAAGTCCGGGTGCTGCTGCAGGCTTTCGATACCCAGATCGTGCAAGCGCTGCAGGAAAGTTTCCACGCCCACATACTGAACTGTCCGCACCGCGGGGGTATTGAGCGAATTACCAAGCGCCTCCCGCACCCGCAGCAGTCCATAATGGGTGCGGCTGTAGTTGTGATAGGTGTGCAAGCCGACACCAACGGGCTTGGTCAGCGGAAGATCGGCCACCATGGTGGCCGGAGTCCAACCCCTTTCAAAAGCCAGTGCATAGAGGAAGGGTTTCAGGGTAGAACCCGGCTGCCGTGGAGTGGTGATGGCATCTATCCAGCTCCGGGTCGAACTCTCCCTTCCCCCACCCCCATTTACCCAGGCGAGCACCTCATGGGTCCGGTTGTCCACCACCAGCACCGCACCGTTGCCTACCTTGAGTTTCTGCAAGTCGTGAAGCCGATTGTCGAGTATGGTCTGAATCTTGTACTGGAGCGAGGAATCTAAGGTCGTTTGCAACCGTCCCATGCTTAGCAAGAATGATGGAGGCTGCGATTGATAAATGTGGTTAACAAAGTGACTTGCCTGAACGGGAAGTTCTGCGTTTTTTATTTGAAAGGGCTCATTCTTGATCCTTTCACACTGCGCCTCTGCAATCAACCCCCTCTGGAGCAAACGGTCGGCGAGCTGGTCCAATGGTCCTTTGATTTCTGCGCAGCCTTTATGCAAATCAAAACGTCCCGGAGCTCGCACCATCACCACCAGGGCCAGCATCTCCTTTTGACTCAAGGTGTCCAGATCACGGTCAAAGTAATAGCGAGCCGCCTGCACCACCCCGTGACGTTTGGCCGCGTAGGGAACCTGATTGAGATAGAACTCGAGAATATCCGGTTTGGAATACCGTTCCTCCAGTCGAGCCGCCTCGAGCCCTTCCAGCCAGCGCGACCATACTGTCCGTGGCCGGGGATGCCACATGCGGATAACCTGTTCAGAGATGGTGCTTGCACCCCGAACCGCTCGCAGGGCTTTCATGTTTTGCCCAAGGGCGTGCAGTCGGGCCCGCCAGTCGACTCCCTGGTGCTGGTAAAAACGCTGATCTTCGGAAATCACAAAAGCCTGCTGGAGAAATGAGGGGATACGGTGCAGAGGTACGTAGTCATGGATGTTCCAGCGGTTTTGATAAGTGACGGTGAGGGGGAGGTTATGGCGGTCCAGTACCTGCACCTTGCGGATATTGGAACCATCGAGTGTAAGTGAACGAGGCAGTGGCAGAAGGTCACTCCTGGTCTTCCAGATGAAACCGCCAACCGCTGCCGCCAGCAATAAGGCCGTAGTTACCAGGAGACGTTTTCTCTTGAGGAGATTAATCATTATCATCTTGTACCCACTGAGTTCATCAGTCGGTTCTTTCCGCTCTCTTGGCCTGCGCGGGTGGGGCTAAGTAAAACATCCCTCCCGACGCCGGTAGGGCTTTGGTCCATGACCCAACCCGAAAGGGTGGCCCCCATAGGGGACTCACCGAAACAAAGGTCAGAGCAATGTCCGTTTCAAAATCCCCCCAGCCCCCCTTTACTAAAGGGGGGATTTAGGGGGGATTTATTCGAAACTAATAAAACACTGCGGCATCCCCTGTGTAGCGTGCGGTCCGGGTTCCGACCGGACTCTATATGCACTGTCTTGCCCTCCTAATCCCGGCCCACTTCCAGCTTTGCCGGAACGCCCTTGCCGTAAATGTCAGGATCGTACATCTCCTCGGCATGAACCGGCATGACGATGAACTCACCAGGGGCTATGGCCTGGGCGGTGTACGACAAGTGATAGTTGCCCGCGGGTAAATATTCTGAATAGAAACGGGCGGCATTGTGGCGCAACTCCTGGTGATAGAAACTCCAGCGGGAGAGACCATAGGACGACCAGTCACTGTAGCGGAACCACCAGGAACCGCCGGCATGCTGAAATTCGCCTTTGTCGGCATCCACTGTCGAGGCCGTGGCCAGATCCCGATTCACCGGCTCCAGCCCGCCGGGAACCGGATCATCCACCACCACAAAGTTTCTGGCAGTAGGCAGCATTACATAGAGATCCACTCTGACCAGCTCACCTCTGTTAAGCTCCATGGGGCTTTGCAGAAGCACCCACTTGCCGTCTCGTTCCACACTGTATTCCCGATGCACTTCTATGCCACCGTTGATTGGGCTCGACTTCAGCCCACTAGGCGCGTAGAACAATCGTGCTCCGTAATAGAACCGTCCCCTGCCCTCTCTTTCCAGCTTTACAGTTGCCTTACGTCCCGGATCATCGGGTTGGATAGGGTGATTGAATTCCACCGCCTCATCGCGCAGATCCTTAAAGCTGGTTTTACCTATGGGTTTTTCATCCAGAAAGGCTCGCAGGGTCATCCTGGGTTTTTCCTTTTCATAGACCCGGCTGTAGTCAATAAGTGCATTCAGGCAGAACATGTTCTCCTGGGTGTTTTCCCAATGGTCGCGGTTCTTGCGGCTCTGGGTGATGTAGCGCACCAGCTTGAAGGGGATGTCGGCCACCATCCGGCTTCCCGCATCCGTTTCGCTGAAGGCCGCCAAAGCACTCAGTATGGCACCGTTGGCCCTCAAGGGAGAGGCGAGAATCCGGCTGTAACTGTCGTCTATGGTTTCACTGAAGACGAACTTGCCCCCCGACTGGTTGGCGTGGGCCAGTATCAGGTTGCAGACCTCCTTTCTCATGAACTCCGTGCCCTGGACCTTCATGGCGGCCAGGAGAAAGTGCGCCTTACCGAAAAGACTCATCTCCGGTACGTGGGGCCGATACCGTTCCAGATCGGAACTGGTGATCTTGCCATGTTCAGAGAGTGCTGCCAGGGCCACGGCCCGAACCGTGGAGGCCATGCCCTTGGAGTAAAAGGTCGGGACAACATCACGGCGCAGCAGGGTCAAAAGATAGTCGTGGAGCTTGTCCTCCACCGCGGCGGGAATCTCATAGCCCTTGCGGCGGAGCCAGTTGAAAGCGATGGCGGTATAGGCACTGAGATAGGGACTTACATACCGGTCCTGGGGAACGTAGTAGGTCATGCCGCCGTTGGGTGCCTGATAGGCCGCCGCCCGCTCAAGCATATCCTGGGGCAAATTCTCGCTCCCATCCCACTTGAATTCCTCGGGCATGTATCTTTTGAGATTTTGGAAGTGGGATGCCATAACCCCTTTGGTAAGGATCTGCTCCCAGCAGATGTAGGGGTAATCCCTGAGATATCTGAAGGCTCCTTCCAGGTTGCTGATGACGGAGGGAGAGACAACCACGCTCACCCCGCCTACATCGGTGCGGATCTCTTCGGGAAAGAGAATGCGCTCTGTGACCGCATCTGAGACGGTGGTTCCATAGGTGGCAGCCGCCTCGAGGGAATATCGTTTGTGCACTTTGAGAGTGTGGATCATGCCGTCACGGTCCATGGCATCGCCGCCTCGAGCGGTGAAGTGAATTTCCCCGTCACCAGTGGTCTCCAGGGGCAGCCAGACCGTGTAGCGTTTGTACGGTTCCGCCACCAGGGTTTTGGTTACCTGGCGAAGTGTCTGTCCAGGTTGGATGGCAATCGCTCCCTGCGCGGTCAGGGTGACGCTCAGTTCGCGCCTCTTTGGCGTTCGGTTCATAATGCTGAATCCGGCCTGGAAGCTGTCGCCCTCGGTAACCTGGTTGGGCATCACCGGCCGGATCTCCGTGGGTCGATTTACCTTGAAGCTGCTGTCACCCAAGCCCATACGATCTGTGGGGGTCACCGCCATGGCCAGGACTCGCCAACCAGTGAGATTGTCAGGCGCTTCGAATTCGATGGTGGCCCTGCCCCTGGCATCGGTTCTGAGAGAAGGGTTCCAGTAGCTGACAAACTTGAATACCGAACGAAGGCTCATATCCATACCGCCACCTCCGCCGGTATTGGCGCCCTTCTTCTCGAACTTCTGGCGGCCCACCAGCTTTAAGAGCAGACTGAAGTTTCTGAGATCCAGCCCGTCCATGGTATAAAAGCCCTTGTACGGATCAAAATAATCCCTGCCCTCGCTCAGAAGATCCAGCACCGACTCATCCAGCACGGCCACGGCCAGCTCTATGGGCTCATTGTTCTTCGGGTGACGTGGCGTGGCCTGGAGATTGACCTTGACGCGTTCTCTGGGTTTGTAGGTCTCGTGGGCCGGCGATACTTTGACCGCCATCTCCTTGTATGGGTCGATCACATTTACTGCCACATAGCCCATGCGAAATGCCGGCTTGCCCAGATCCACCTGCTCTTCCCCCAGCGGCTTTTCCACCCGGGGTGACATCACCACAACCGAGAGGAAATAGCCCGGGAGAAAATCCTCCTCAACCTCAAACTCGATTAAAGGGGTGCTGCTAGCGAATGTCTGCACCCAGCTTTTCAGCACCCCGTAGCGTTCCACTGTAATCAGCGCCTGGGCACCAGGAAAAGGATTCTTTACCAGGTAGCGAGCGGTTTCACCCACCCTGTAGCTCTCCTTTTCCGGCTGGATCTGCAGACTGTTGTCAGCAGGTTCCTCCCAGAGCACCCGACCCTTACCGACCACCCACTGCTGAATCTCACTGCTATGGGTCCGGCCCTCGGTGTCCCTGATTGTGGAGGTAATCCGATAGGTGCCGGGATCCTGGGGGGTAAATTGGCAGGGAACCGGCTCGGTTTTGGATGCGAGTTTGCACCTGGCCGAATCCACCCATTCATGGGTATAGTGGGTCAGGTAAGCATTGCCGGCTCCCTTTACCCGCGCCGCCTTGGTTTCTCTTCGTTCAATCTTGACCTCGATATCCGTACCTGCTGCCGGTTTGCCCGCCTCATCCACCACCAAAACATCCACCCTGGCGGGCTCATCCTCATGCAGGACCCAGGCGGTACTCCGCAATCCCACATAGCGATTTCTCCCCGCATAGTCTGCCGTGGCAAGACTGGTAATGTACTTGCCGCGATCGTCCCGTACCGCGCTTTCCACCGTCAGTCTGCCGTAGAGTATGTCGCTCTCCGGCAGGGTGAAATTGGTAACGAGATTGCCCTTACTGTCAACTGTGCTTTCGCTTTGATGGAGAGTCTGTTTGCTCTGACTGCCCGGGACAACCACATCAAAGTAGAAACCGCTGGCCACGGGCACGTCCGATCGTAAATATCTGGACTGTAAAGTCGCAGTTATCCGGCTCTGAGCGTCGGCGTAGGGACCCCCTGCATGGAGGCTGGCCTGGGTGGTCACTTGCACCTCATCTTCAGGCTGAAACAGCTGGCCGTTCAAGTCGGTTGTCACCCGGAAGGGCGCCGGAGTGAAATCACTCACCAGGACCCTCATGGGCTCCCAATAGCCCTTGAAGAACTTCGAGGTCAACTTGAAGCGATACCAGCCAACTGCGCCGGCTTCGGACACGGTGAATTCACCATGGTGTCCACCGAATTCCGACAGGGTGATATCCTTGACCTGGTAAACGGTTTTTCCCATGGGGTCGATGACCTCAAGGTTGTAACCCTCCCTGGGTGCGACCACCAGGGTCTTATTGTCTTGATCCCTCACATAGAGCTTGTACTGAATGGTGTCCCCGGCCCGGTATACCCCCTGAGCAGTTGTACCCCAGGTGTGAATATGGCCGTATTTTTTCTGCATACTGGGATAGACGGAATAGTTGGATGTCCGCCACACGTCTACGCGAAAGTCGTAATCCAGGGGAACCAGGGCTAGGTCGTTTGCTTTTTCTACCCGGACGAAGAGCCGGGGATGAGAGGGATCGCGGTAGGTATCGATGAGATCGAGTCCAGGGTCTATCTCTCTGGTACCCGCCAGCATGGCTATGCCGCTCTTGTCGGTCACCGCCTCGCTCAGAATGGTAGGATCCTCGGAGAGGTCTGTGTAGGTGTCCGAGTAAATCAGCACTCGGGCATCCGCCACCGGCTTTCCTGTGGCAAAATCCGTCACCCACACCAGGGTGCTGTAATGGCCGACCTTTGCGTGCACCTGGAAGGGCGTCACCTGGGCAAAGAACCAGCGCTCCCAGAAGTTCTTTTTCAAATGGGGGGAACTGTTCACAGCACCCTGGACTACACCTGACTTGCCTTCGAGGAGCTTGCGAATGTGGAGGGGCGTTCTGAAAGCAACATCCTCCGCCTGCGGAATCTCGAGCTGCTGTTTTTGGCCGGTAACTTTGCCTTCCCCGGTAAAGCGGTCATAGCTGAGGGTAACCGAGTCCAGATTGGTGACCACCAGGGGCATCTCGGTATCTACGGTCTTTTCCAAAACCGCCTTCTGGTGAGTGAGGGTGAAATCGGGCCGGCGGTGATCAGTGGCAAACTGCAGGTCAATGGGAGTGGTTAGAGTGCGGCCGAACTCATCCTTGAAATTCTCTGGATCGCTCTTGAGCTGGTATACCTCGTAGGCCTTTAACACTTCGGGCAATCTGACGCGGTATTTTTCACCTTGCCGATGCGGTGAACCCAGCCTCGAATACGACCAGACGTTGGCCCATGGGTCATAGTCTTTTCTCCCTCCTGCCAGAGCCGGAGTTATCTGGATATGGTTCTTTACCTCTTCCTTGATCACCGGTGCGGTGAACAGCAAAGCCGCATGTTCCAGGGGATTGCACCGCGGCTGCTGTGCCGGTTCTGTTTCCGGCACGATTGTCCTGGTCTTTCCACTGTTATCAGTACATTCTAAGCCAACAAAGCTGAATTCGGGGAAGGTATGGAAGGAAACCACCACGCGATCTTCCACACCCTTTTCGGGACCGTCATAGGAGACGAGACCCGGCTCCACTCTTAAATCTACCTTGGTGTCCAGCGGTAGTTCCTGCCGCGGCGATACCAGCCACACCCGCCTGGCTTCAATCCCTTCCTCTCTACCGGCCTTCAAAGAATCTACGGCACGTCGAAGGAAAAGAAACATGTTCTCCCCCGGCAGTGGGAGTATATGGGGTAACTCTCTGTCATTCGGATCGACCTCCACCTTCAGTTCCACCCGATATTGCCTAGCCCGGTGGACCAGCAGATTCAGATGCTCCTTCACTGAATCCTGAGAAACCGGTTGAGTAAAGTTCACCCGAATGTAGGGCATGCCGGGGGACTTCCAGGTTTTGAACCCTGCCTGTCTCACCTTGGGTCGCTCGGTAATGAAACTGTGCTCTACCGGTTCGGCAAGAGTGGTGCCGTCTTCTGCCGCGATACCCGGCTCCACCCTGATCTCATATCTCGTCGCCGGTTTCAGTTGCCCTTCTTCAGTGAGCTGACAGGCCAGGGCGCTGGTATTGAGCCAACGCCACTGGCAATCCAGCTCAGGAGTGATGGTGATGGGGATTTCCGCTGCCTCACGTTCCATACGACCAACCGGTACCACTGAACGGTTAAACTGAAAGACAATCTGCCGACCCGGTGGCACATCCTCGCCATCGGGTGTAATACGCAGTATGCTGAGTGGTTGGGAACCGGCATTAAAAGCAGCTGAATCGAAGCCTGCCAACGTAGGCGGGACGGCTAGCATGGCGATGAAGAGAAACACGAGTGCACCAAGTCGACGCAGCATAATTATCTCCTCGCTGGTTGAAAAATTAAAACTAGTAGCCGCTTGGCGAAAAGTGCATGAAGTCCTTTTGTTTGCCCTGGATCTCCCCACCCCAGCTGAAACCAGCAGTCTTCATCGCTTTAACGACCGTGCCATCGGCAGTAAGAGTTCCCGGCTGTCCCGGGCGCCACGGGCCTCCACGGATCAAGCGACAATGAGGGCCAAACCTCAGACAGCGATCATAGAGCCCGTTTCGTTGAGGATTGATATCAATGGCGATTCCGTAGGAATGGTTGCTGAACCTGGTGCGATTCCCCTCTTCATCAGGATCGCCGCGGGTCTTGCCGACGCGATAACCTTCAATCTCATAGATCGGCTCACCGGCACGTACCAACTCTTCGAGCACCACGCGAAGGTGGGGTGCTAATTTCTTGCATGCTCGGAAAGGCGCGAGGGGGGGTACATAAATAATCTGTTGATCCTCCGCACAAACTGTACAGCCCGTGGCCGGATCAATCTCGTCCGGACTGAGGTCGCTGTGGGGGTGACTGACAGTTTCCACCTCCACCGGTTGCCTTAAGTGCACGTTCCATTTATACGTCTGATAGGTGCAGGTCTCCGGACCGCCCTCAGCCCTTACCTTGGCGCCGGAGATTAAGCATAACACGGTTATAAAGGCAGTTAGATTTCTCAGACCGGTCCCCTCTTTTACTATTGGTGCCCTCTCGTGCAAAAAACGTTCCTGAAACCGTGGTGAGAAGGGGTGGGCGAGACGAGCGAGACGAGCGAGACGGGCGAGACGGGAGGTTGAGGGATTGACAGCTGGCAACTGGCAGCCAGAAGAAAGAGGACAGAGGAAAGATGACCCCAGTGAAATAGTGCTAACGCAATTTCACGGGGCAAGCAGAGGACGGAGGACGGATGACAGAGGACAGAGGTCGGAGGTCAGAAGTCGGAGGTCGGAGATCGGAAGGTAACTAGGCACTAAGGACTATGCACTAGGCACTTTTGGATTGTAGATTTCGGAATGCGAATTGCGAATTGATGAAGGGTCCAAGGTGCGAGGGACAAGGCTCAGGGTGATCAGCGAGAAATGCGGGAAAAGCGGGAAAGGTAATTGTGTCTTTGGACTGGGAACCCTTTCTCGCTTGTCTAGCTTTTCTCGCATGGCACCATTGTTTACCGCTCACTGCTTACCGCTTACCGTATAACAAATAACTAATAACGGATAACATCACTGCCAGCTGACTTCCGCGCTGCTTTGTATTTAATGCCATATAAACGGTAATTTCAAGGGAGTTTACCTCCCTGTCAGATAATTAACACCTCCTCCTGACCACTATGGCGCCGGCACAGGATAAAACCGAACCTGAGCCGATCTGACCCCGTTGTTGTCCACATCCCAAAAGTATCCGACGTAATCTCCAATGTTGAAAATCCAATCATAGTCTAAAGGATCTGTACAATACAATAACGTCTGCCCTGTGTCGCAGGTCAGGTCAGTCAGAGGATCAGTGCAGGAATACTCTTCATAAGTTCCATCACCGTCACTGTCTGTGAGCGTGCAACACTGAGCACTATAGTCATCTGGATTAGCTAAATCAACAGGGAGCGCCCCCTCATAACATATGGATCCGTACCACTCGAAAAGAGGGGTAATATCCACAGCCTTAGTCTTCCCTTTCGGGCGTGTGAGGGGGTCTGTGAGCCCATTTTGGGTCAATGTCCCGAGGAAGATAAGTGAGGTGCCGAATTCGTCTTCCACATATTGCAACCTGCCAAATATCATCATATTTTGACCAAGTTCGGTCGGCTTCCCCTTAGCCCGCAGGTATACATTGTAGCCATTTTCATTTTTGGGCAGACGTAACATCGCCGGATTTCCATCAAAACCCGCACACTGATCCACAACCTCCAGGGTCGTACAATCTGGTGCACCCTTGGGTCCTTTCTTTCCAGACTCCATGAGAATGCCCACTCCATCGAAGCCATCAGTATATTGAGGTATGAAGATAACCTTTCCATAGACTGGATTGCCGTCCTGGTCAAATACTTCTGCAGTACAATTGTAATCAGATTTCTTTGCATTCAGGTTCAGGTTGTAGTGCTCACCGCTTGGAAATCCATTTGGGTTAACCTGCTCACCGGGTTTAACTGCAAACACGGGTGTAGCAAAGAATAAAAAAGTTGCACATAGGACTAAAAGCATAGTGAAAGTCAAAAATTTCTTCATCATTCCCTCCCCCTTTTAAGGCACAGCTTGTTCTGGCTTCTGAAAACCTTTAGAACCAGACCTGTATTTCCGCTTATGAGACCTCCTTTCTGAAAATATTCTGAAAAACTCGGCAAGTTTTGACCTTTGAAATCCCCAGATCGTATTGGGACCGATAGGAGCGCAACTCCTGTGCCATTTCAGAGAATCTGAAGAAGTCGGCCGCACGGCATCAAGAATATGACCGCAAAATCGGAGAGATACTTTTTATTTTAGCTTGAAGAATATTGTGGATTGGGTAGAGTTTTTTGCCAAATCCGGTAAGATTTAGCTTAAATTGTGCAGAAAACGATACTATTTCCGCAAGGAGGAAATTAGGTATATTAATGTTTACGATTTAAAATTGGTCAAAGAACATGGAATCACTTCAAATTGTTCGAGAGGTCGATGGACAGACGACGGATGGCAAACGAGAGATTTCGGATTGCGAATTTCGAATTTAACAACAAGAAGTCAGGAGCCAGAAATCAGAGGACAGAAGACAGGTTGGAGATTGTAGATTTGAGATTTAAGATTGCAGATTGATGAAAGGTGCAAAACAGAGGGTGATTACGGATTGCGGATTTTTCAATCTTTTGCGATTTCAACGATTTCAACGACTTCAACGATTTGAACGGTTAACCGTTTACCACTCACCGTTTACCGTTTACGGCTTACTCCTCACTATATTGGCTGCATCGAGTGTTCCGCCCACTTGCCCTGGCCTATGGTTCCATCTTGATCTTGTGCTATCCTCCCAGTTAGCCTATTATCCTCAGAAGACTGGATCTTTACCTGTAGACATCCCACCCTCAAGCCGGCCTGTACCAGGGCAAGATAAATCAGAGCTAAGGCTAGGCAGCGCAGCTTGCAGCGTTAACTATGACTGTTGTTTGAGGGTTGGTTGCAAATCGGATTGCTGCGGATGGAAAGGAGGCAAAGGATGAAAGTGGGAATTTATGAGATCAATGCCTTTTCTGGTGCGGGGCGAATTTTTCGCCTCCAGTTGGCAACAGCCCTGGTTGTTCTGATAATCTCTGTGCTCTTTTTTGGCAGGGCTTTGGCAGCGGAGCAACCGGACGCCCAAGAAACCGCTACCCCCACGGCAACTGAGGTTCCGGCGGACGAGTTCGGACGAGGATCCCCCCAGGGTACGGTGCAAGGCTATTTCGCAGCCTGCCGCGAGGGCGACTTCGAGAAGGCGGCAAACTACCTCGACCTGCGTCATATTTCGGGAGACGGCCCAACCCTTGCCCGCCAGCTCCGCGTCATCCTCTCCCGCACCCTGTGGGTTGATGTTGAGGCCCTGAGCCAGGAGTACGAAGGAAGCTCAAATGACGGCCTCCCCCCGAATCGTGACCGGCTCGGCACCATTGAGACGAAGGAGGGCAAGGTCGATCTCCTGCTTCAGCGCGTTCCCAGGAAAGATGGCGTCAGCATCTGGAAGGTCGCAGGGGTCACCGTCGCACAGGTGCCGGCTCTTTACAAAGAGTTCGGCTATGGAGCGTTGGAACGCTATCTGCCAAAGATTTTCTTCGACATCCAGGTTCTCAATGTCGCCCTGTGGCAGTGGATTGGTCTTCTCGTGCTGGTACTGCTCACCGCAGTCGCATCCTGGGTTTTGACAGTTATTGTGATGCGGTTTCTTGGAAAGTTGGTAAGCTTGACCAAGACAACCATCGACGATCAACTGTGCGCCGTTGCAGTGGGCCCGATTCGTCTGGCCATCGCCGCCATGGTTTTCCGCGGTGCCTTGGTGCCGCTCGGCCTCGGAGTGGAGGTGATGCGATTCCTCACGGGACTGCTCAGCGCGCTGTTCATAGTGGCCGTTACCTGGCTGCTGCTTCGGGTAGCGGACGTCCTGTCCTCAGCGTTCGAGGCGCGGCTGACGGAGCGAGGTGAGGTGGGCGCCACAGCCCTGGTGCCCCCGGGTCGAAAATTCGTCAAGGCGATAGTGGTGATTCTGGCCTTCGTCGCCATCCTCAGCAACTTTGGGTTTAACGTGGCCGCCCTGCTGGCAGGTCTTGGTGTGGGCGGGATTGCCGTGGCCCTTGCCGCTCAGAAAACAATTGAGAACCTCTTTGGTGGAATCATACTTTACGCCGATCGACCGGTGCGCGTAGGAGATTTCTGTCGTTTCGGCGACAAGATGGGAACAATAGAAGAGATCGGCATTCGCTCGACTCGGGTTCGAACCCTGGACCATACGTTAATTTCGATCCCCAATGCCACATTCTCTAACATCGAGATCGACAACATAACCGCACGGGAGAGGATCCGACTCATTACCACACTCACGGTTCGCTACGAAACGACTCCCGATCAACTACGGTACATCCTGGTTGAGATTCGCAAGCTGCTTTATACTCACGAGCGAGTAATACCAGATACACCCCGGGTCCGATTCATTAACTTTGGCCCGTTTTCTCTGGACATCGAGGTTTTAGCTTATGTGAACAGTACTGACTGGGCCGAGTTCCTCGGGATCAGGGAGGATATCTTCCTGCGGATCATGGACATAATCGAGGCAAGCGGTAGCGGATTCGCTTTTCCGTCGCAGACATTGTATATGGGAAAGGACGATGGCCTCAACGCGGAGAGAGTTCGGGAAATTTCCGAAACGGTAAAACTCTGGCGAGAGCGCAAGGAGGTCTACCTGCCTGATTTTCCTGCCAACAAGATCGAGGAGATCAAGCACACCCTGCCATATCCTCCCGAGGGCTCACCGGGGCATGGGGTTTAAAGTCAGAGGTCGGAGGTCGGAGGACAGAGGACCCCAGTGAAATAGTGCTAACGCAATTTCACGGGGCAAGCAGAGGACAGAGGACAGGGGATAGATTTCGGATTGTAGATTGATGAGAGGTGCAAGGCTCAAGGTACAAGGCGCACGGCAGTAGAAACTTTTTTTCCTTGCGCCCTGCCTGCCCTGTGGAATTCCCGCTTTGCGGGACCCGCCGAAGGCGGGATTCCACAAGGTGAACCTTGAGCCCTATGCCTCTCTGGCTACTGGATTTTTAATCAGCAGGTTCGGGGTTCGATTCCCTGACTGCCCATCAGAAAATTTTAAAACAAGGGGATTTAGGTTGGTTCCTAAATCCCCTGTTTTCTTTGGTGGGGCTATGGTCCGACAAATTGTATGTTCATACCCTTTACTTCCTCTCTTCCAGCTGAAGACTCGGAAACCTCTTTCTCATTGGCTTCCTTTGTCTGGGCGCCAGACTTGTCCTGAGAGGCGAAAGAGAGTACAAACTCGCGGGGCATGTCTTTCTGGGTCTTAAGGAGTTGACGAGGGATTTTGACCTTCAGACCGGTAAACATGTTGTTCGGCTCTACCCAGGGATTAACCTCTGCCAGAGCCTTCCAATTTCTCCAATTACCGGTGTACCATTTAGCGATCATCGAAAGGGTTTCTCCTTGCCATCGAACCTGGTGGAAAAAGGGTAAATTTGGATTTGAGTTCGATGTTGTAACCGCCGTCACTTTTTTTGTCTCCCTCGCTTGCTCAGCCTTCTGAGGGCTTTTCTGCAGCATGGCGCAGCCGCTGCTTAACGACCAAATAAAGGCCGCCAACACCAGCCACCCGGCATGCACCGCCAATTTATAGGATTTCATTGTATTCCTCCCCCTGTTTTTTGAGACTAATCTGAGTACGGTCTTGCCGTCTTAGTGGTCCGCCTGAGGCGGACCCATGCTAAGAGATGCACAATTGTGTATCCAACAGAGACAAATAAAGCCCATTTGTCTTAGAAATCGAGTTTCTAACCACAGCGCCGCCCCGGGCGCAGGCCGCAATCCCCTGTTATTCAGCCTTCGCCGCCGAAAACAAGAGTTTGTAACTAGCCTCTAAAGACCCCTTTGGTTTCCCTCTGGTTAATGTGCAGATTCTGTGCCAGAAGACAATCACTTGGCTTCGGCGTCATTAAGTCACTACGCTGCGCTGTCATTCGTTGTAAGAGGTAGAAATCAGAGATCAGAGGTCGGAGGTCAGAGGTCAGCGAGTTATCGGCTGCTATTTCGCGTATAACGTATAACAAATAACGAATAACGTCTTGTACCGTTTACCGCTTACTGCTCACTATATTGGCAATGGCTTGACAGCTAACAGACATACGGGCTAGGCTTTATTGCTCGCAGGGAGGGAAAATTGATTAAGTTTACGAATTTCTGTTTATCCATTGTGTGAGGAGTAACGGTTTATGGGATGGTTGGGAAAGATCGTCGGAGGAACACTGGGATTTGCTCTTGGGGGTCCCCTCGGGGCGATTGCCGGAGCTGCTTTGGGTCACACATTCGATGCAACCAACAATCAGTACTACGCTGGGGGAAGGCGACAGCTCTCATTCCATGAAGAAGCGCAAATGACTTTCTTCGTTGCCACCTTTTCAATGCTGGCAAAGGTAGCTCAGGCGGACGGCCGCGTTTCACCGGAGGAAATGCAAGCCGTCCAAAACTTTATGGCCCATGAGCTGAATCTAACCCCTGAGAGCAAGAGATTTGCCGTGGACATCTTTGAGACCGCGATCAATTCTCCCATGGCATTTGAGGATTTTGCCGGTCAATTCTATCATCAGTTCCACAACCAGCCTCGACTTTTGGATTTGATGATAGATGTACTGCTCAGGCTTTCTGTGGCCGACGGCGCCCTGAGTGGAAGTGAGGAGAGACTTATAAGTTCTGCTGCCAGCATATTCCATTTCAGTGAGCAAAAATACCATGAACTCAAGTCCAGGTATGCCCCGGACTTTGAAAAGTATTACGCCGTTTTGGGCACTAACAGCAAGGCATCCGATGATGAGATAAAGCGGCAGTACAGAAAGCTAGTGAAAGAATATCATCCCGACACAATAGCTTCCAAGGGGTTGCCGGAGGAGTTCACCAAGTTCGCCAATGACAAATTCCGTGAGATCCAGGAGGCATACGATGCAGTCAAACACGAACGGCACCTCCATTAAAGAATCAGGGTTCAGGGTAAGCTATGAGCTCTATCCTCAGAACGGAAGCCCACTGGAGGCGGAGCATCCTGATTGCGGATTTGGAAATTAGAAAATTAGAGAATTAGGTAATTCGTAGAAACCGTAGAAATCGTAAAAATCGTAGAAGCCGTTAATTCTTCAACTGTTCAAATCGTCAAACAGTTAATGATTCATTGACTCCATTCATAACCATTTGACTAGTCGACAAATTGACCATTTGACTTGCTGTCCTCTGTCGTCTAACTTCTGACCTCTGATCTCTGACTTCTTGCTCCTTGCCCTATGCTCTATGCTCTATGCTTAAACGAGGGCAGCAAGTCCCGGCAGAGTTTTTCCTTCCAAAAACTCCAATGAAGCCCCGCCACCGGTGGAAATGTGCGATATGGCTTCGGCCTGCCCTGAACGTTTTACCGCTGCTACCGAATCACCTCCCCCCACCACCGTAAGAGCACTACTCTTGGCCAGGGCAATTGCGATGGCCATAGTGCCGGCATCAAAGGGCTTGATTTCGAATAGCCCCAATGGTCCGTTCCAGAAAACAGTTCGGGCCCGGGCGATCTCACCCTCATATTTTTTAACTGTTTCCGGGCCCACATCGAGACCCATTTTCCCTTCAGGTATGTCACCTTTCACGGTCTCCGCCCCGCTGCCCTCCTCTGCCCTGTCTGCCACTACGTGATCCGTGGGCAAGAACAGAAACACACCTCGATCCTTGGAAAGTTGCAGCAGTTCGGCTGCCAAAGGAAGCTGGCCTTCTTCCACCAGTGATTTTCCCGTCTGCTGACCTTGGGCCCGAAGAAAAGTGTAGGCCATGGCACCGCCTATGAGCAGGGAGTCAACCACCTGGAGAAGGTTACGGATGACCTGGATTTTGTCAGACACCTTTGCGCCGCCAAGTATTGCCACAAAAGGGCGCTCCGGCTTTGCCAAAACCCTGCCCAAATAGTCGCACTCACGTTGGAGCAGAAAACCTGCTGCTCGCTCGGCAACGAACCTCCCCATGCCGGCCGTTGAAGCGTGTGCCCTGTGAGCCGCACCAAAAGCATCGTTCACATAAACGTCAGCCAGCCGGGCCAGGCTTTTGGCGAACTCCTCTTCATTTTCGCTTTCTTCCTTGTGGAAACGAAGGTTCTCCAAGAGCAGCACCTCACCGGATTTCATTCCGGCAATCATGCTCTCCACCTCCGGTCCTACACAATCGGGCGCCATCTTCACCTCTACTCCGAGCAATTCCGCCAAGGCCGAACTCACCGGCTTCAGGCTCAACTCAGGTTTTCTCTCGCCCTTGGGACGACCTAGGTGCGAAGCCAATATGACTTTGGCACCCTGGCTGAGGGCATAACGGATAGTCGGCAGGGCAGCTTCAATCCGGGTCCTATCTGCAACCCGGCCATCAGCCAGGGGTACGTTGAAATCCACCCGGATAAAAACTCGCCTGCCTTTTAGGTCTAGCTGATCGATTACTTTGATGTCTTGAACCATGGTTTCAATCTCCTGCCTAGCCGGTCCTGGTGAAACATCGGGCTAAAAGGTTTCGTTTGACTCTATCCGTTTTCAGATAAAAGTCAATTATGGACTTCGAGGTTTGGGGGCAGAGGACGGAAGGCAACTAGGCACCCAGGAGTCAGTTGTCCGTGGTGCGTTGCGAGTGAGCATGGAGTGGCGAGACGAGCTAGACGGGAGGACGGGCGAGACGGGGAAGGACAGAGGGCAGCTGGCAGCTGGCAGCCAGAAGACAGAGGACAGAAGACAGAAGACAGAAGACAGAGGACGGACGACAGATGGCAGAGGTCGGAGGTCAGAGGTCGGAGGGCAGAGGACGGAAGGCAACTAGGCACTAAGGACTAAGCACTAGGCACCCGGGAGTCAGTTGTCCGTGGTCCGTTGCGACTGAGCATGGAGTGGCGAGACGAGCTAGACGGGAGGACGGGCGAGACGGGGAAGGACAGAGGGCAGCTGGCAGCTGGCAACTGGCAGACAGAAGACAGAGGCCCGAGGACAGATTTCGAATTTCGACATATTAACTCTATGCCCTTTGCTCTCTGCCTTATGCCCGTTGGATTCTGGCTACTGGCTACTGACTACTGGATTTTTTGAATTAGAATCCAAAATTCAGTGTTCTTCGCGTTCCAAATTCAATGGTTTTCCCTTACAATCCAATCATAGCAAAGCAGTATAGGGAAAAGTGCCGACAGAAAAAGGGCAAAGGCACCAATGAACACAAATAACTCAGATCTAGACAAACCAACCTTCCGACCATTCATGATATTAACCTGGCCTTTCTCCACTGTGGGCAGGAAAATGGTGGATGTGGTCAAAAATCTCGGCGCTGCTGCCATCTTTCTTGCCAAAGCCTTCCTAATGATATTTCGTGCCAGACAACTATCTGGAATCATTCAACAAGTTTACTACATCGGCGCCAGATCCGTAACCATTATCAAGCTGGTGGGCTTTTTCACCGGCATGGTACTCGGGCTTCAGTCCTACCATGCCCTGGTGAAGTTCGGCGCCCAAGGAGCCCTGGGCACTCTGGTGGCCCTGTCCCTCATCAGGGAACTGGGACCTGTGCTCACGGCCATTATGATTACCGCCCGGGCCGGCTCAGCCATGACCGCGGAGATCGGCATCCAGCGCATTTCCGAGCAGATCGATGCCCTGGATACCATGCGCATCGATCCACTTAGGTTCTTGATCAGTCCCAGAATTGCCGCGTCGATTATCAGCTTTCCCCTGCTCACGGCGATCTTCGACCTTATTGGCATTCTTGGGGGTTATCTCTCCGGCTGTGTACTTTTGGGGGTGAATGCCGGCACCTACTTCCACCGGGTCCAGTCCAGTGTAGAGATGAAGGACATAACCGACGGTTTTATCAAGGCATTGGTTTTTGCTGTCATAGTTACGCTAGTCTGCTGTTACCAAGGCTATTTTACCCACATGCGCACAGACAGTTACGGTGCAAAAGGTGTCAGTCTCTCCACCACCTCAGCCGTGGTGCTCTCTTGCGTGCTCGTCCTGGTGGCGGACTACATTGTGACCTCTTTTCTCATTTGAATAAAGATTGAAGAACGAGGTAAAAAATTCTGGAGTAATGGAGTGCACTGATTTTAGATTTTGGAATGTAGATTTAGGATTTAACGGCCAGAACCCAATGTCAAGGAATGGATCAACCTCAATCTCCAATCAGCACTCTGAAATCATAAATGATATTTGCTCCAGTACTCCAGGAGCGCTCGTTTTCAACACCGGCAAAGCCATAGAAATTTGACCCGGCCAAAAGGACCAGGCTTTCTATGATTCAAAAAACGGCACACTCCGTCTGCTGAAAGTCGAGGTGGAAAACCAATGAAAAAGTATGCTATGGAGACAACCGTGGGCATTTTCGTGGTCATCGGACTGCTATGCATAGGTTACATGACGGTGAAACTCGGCAATATAGGATTTCTCGGCGAAGACACCTACCCGCTTTTTGCCCGTTTCACCTCGGTGCAAGGTCTCAGAGATGGCAGCTCCGTGCAAATGCTCGGCATTGACATAGGGCGGGTGCAAAAACTCACCATGGACCAGAAAAGGCAGCTAGCGGTGGTGGAATTCAGAATCAGGAAAGGCATCAAGATTTATGATGATGCCATTGCTTCGATCAAAACTGAGGGACTGATCGGCGACAGGTACGTGAGCATCGACCCCGGGGGGGCCTCGGATATACTACTGAAACCGGGAGGAGTGATCACCGAAACCGAGTCGCCCACCGACATCCAGGAACTTATAAGCAAGTATGCCTTTGGCAACGTGGAGAAAGAGAAAAAATAGGGGTGTTTCATGAAGGGAGTTCTATTAGGTCTATTAGGGTTGTGCGTTCTAACGCTGCTTATTTTCCCTCTGCACGCCAAGGCTGGCGTACCACTCGACACTGTAGAGGCACATGTAAAAAATGTACTCGACGTCCTTCGTGATCCAGCCTTGCAGGGCGAGGCCAATAAAAAGGTAAAAGAGGAGAAAATTGAGTCCATTGCCAACCAAATGTTTGACTATGTTGCTCTTTCTAGACTTACCCTGGGGCGCAGTTGGCGGGATTTCAATAAGGAGCAGCAAAAGGAATTCATCCGCCTTTACCAAATTATCCTGAAACAGGCTTACATGGACAGGATTCTGGCTTACACCAACGAGAAGGTGCTCTTTGATAGAGATATAATGCTTTCGGAAAATAAGGCGGAAGTGCAAACCACAGTCATAACCAAGTCTGCCGAGATTCCTATCGATTACCGGGTATACCTGAAAGACGGAAAATGGAAAGTGTACGATGTGGTTGTTGAGGGGATCAGCCTGGTCAAAAACTATCGAACCCAGTTCAGAGAAATCCTAGCCAACAATCCACCCGAGGAAGTGCTGAAGATCCTGCGGGAAAAAACGGGCGAAGCTTAGAGCGAGAATATAGTTTCGAATCTCAAACCAACAGTGAGCGGGAATCTGATGAAGCCAGCCTCATGCCTTCTCCTGACCATTGCCCTGTTTTCCTTCGGCTGCGCCCACAACAGCACTTCATTCTTGTCTCTCTCCTCTACAGCCTCACCGGTGCAGAAAACAGAACTCAGGCCTACTCACAACCCTGAGCAGGGACAGGCGGTCTCGGAAGCAAGTGCTCAGAAACAAGGCTCATCAGAGCCGGAGGACCTAAGGGTGGAGCAGGGGTCACCGGCAACGGCGGAGGCGAAGCAAGGGCAGGACACATCGAATTCGGAGAAGACACCGGAGGATTTGTCGGACGAGGACCTCGACTTTGAGCAAGAGTTGGATTTTTTGGAGGGACAGGATGAAGAAGTGGTAACCGTCTCCGATCCCTTGGAGCCTTTTAATCGAGCTATATTTCACTTCAATGACAAGCTTTACTTCTGGTTCCTCAAACCGGCGGCACGAGGTTACAACTACGTCTTTCCCGAAGAGCTTCGCATCCACGTGCGCAACTTCTTTATTAACCTTCTGTTTCCCGTTCGCTTCGTCAACTCCATACTGCAGGGCAACTTCGACGGTGCGGCAGTAGAAATCTCCCGTTTTGTGGTCAACAGCACCCTCGGCATCGGGGGTCTTTTCGATCCCTCTTCCAGGGGGCTGCATCTCCCCATGCAGGATGAGGATCTGGGACAGACTTTGGGCGTCTACGGGCTGGGAAACGGTATATTTATAACTGTGCCGGTATTGGGTCCGCACACCGCCCGCTCATTGGTTGGCTGGGTCGGAGACGGTTTCCTTGACCCCATCACCTGGTACGTCCAACCCATGCTATTGAGCTGGGGGGTGAAGGGATACAAGAAATTCAATGAGGTATCCCTTACCCTGGGGGATTATGAGGCTCTAAAGGAGGCGGCCATTGACCCTTACGTGGCCATTCGCAACGCCTACGTCCAGTACCGCGATACCAAGGTGAAGGAAAGGGGAGTATTCCCCGAAAAGGCACCCCCACAAACAAGTAAATAATCTGGGTTTAGGGCATAGGGCAGGAAGTAGGAGGTCAGAGGTCAGACGACAGAGGGCAGACGACAGATTGCAGATTGAGGAGGGGTCCAAGGTGCAAGGTACAAGGCAGCAAAGGCTTTTTTCCCTTGCGCCGTGAGCCCTGTGCCCTGTGCCTCTCTGTTTTCTGGCTGCTTGTTGCCAGCTGTCAGCTGCAAGCTGAAAAGTGCTTCTGCTCTATGCCCTACGCCCCATGCTCGTCCGGTAGTGACTATTCCCGCAGACTAGTGTAGACTACGAGGTCGATCGAGATTAGAAGATGAGTACAACTTCAATTATAGCTTGCCACGATTGTGACCTCCTCTATGAACTTCCTGCTCTGCCGGAAGGGGGCGTGGCCAAATGTTCCCGCTGCGGAGCAGTATTGCAACGCCACAAGCAAGACAGCCTGAATCGCACCCTGGCATGGACCATTGCCGGACTGATCCTCTTTGTTGTGGCCAATTCTTTTCCCTTTCTTGACCTCAAGAAAGGAGATCTGGTACGGCAGACCACCCTGATAACAGGCGTAATGGAACTCTACCAACAAGGTATGCGGAGTGTGGCAGTGCTGGTTTTTCTTACCTCCATTCTGTTCCCAGCGCTCGAGCTCGCAGCGATACTCTACCTGCTGCTGCCGCTCAAGGTCAAACTGCTGCCCTGGTGGAAGCCCGCTCTGGTTTTTCGCTTCATCCAACGTATCCATCCCTGGGCAATGATGGAGGTTTTCATGGTGGGCATCCTGGTTTCCATGGTTAAACTGGGCAAATTGGCAAAGATCCTCCCTGGCATCGCCATTTACTCCTTTGCCATACTCATCTTCGTCTTGGCCGCCGCCGCGTCGTCTATGGATCCCCATCTTATCTGGGATAGATTGGAGATAGAGAAGTGAAGGAAGAATTCGCCACAGCTTTAGAGAAATCACTGGTTAGCTGCCACAACTGCCATCTGGTGAGCAAGGCCACAGCGGTTCACGGCAAGGGGACGATGATGTGTCCCCGGTGCGGCTCAGTGCTTCACCAGCGCAAACCCCGCAGCCTGTCAAGAACCTGGGCCCTGGTTATCGCCGCCTTTATCTTTTACATACCTGCCAATGTGCTTCCCATAACCAAGGTTACTTCTTTGGGCCACGCCCAATCGGACACCATCATGAGCGGGGTGATCTATTTCCTCCTCACCGGCATGTGGCCCATAGCCCTGGTCATTTTTACTGCAAGCATCTTTGTTCCCCTGGCTAAACTTTTAATTCTCACCTTTTTGCTTATCTCCGTTGACCGTAAATGGCAATGGCGACCAAGGGACCGCACCCGCTTGTACCGCATAACCGAGGCGATTGGTCGTTGGTCCATGACAGATGTTTATGTGGTTACCATTCTCGTGGCCCTGGTCAGGCTGGGCGCCCTGGCAAACGTCGAGGCCGAACCCGGGGCCATCTTCTTTGCGGCGGTGGTGGTGTCCACCATGTTTGCCGCCATGAGTTTCGATCCCAGACTCATCTGGGACGCCATGGAGACAAATCATGAATGAGCAAAATAGTGGTAATGTAACTCCTTCGTCTACCCCTGAGGCTATCGTCACGACCAAGAAACGCTTCTCCTTCTCTATCGTCTGGATCGTGCCGATAGTAGCTGCTCTGATCGGCGGCTGGCTGGTGTACAAGGCCTTATCCGAGAAAGGGCCCACCATCACCATAACCTTCGAGACCGCTGAAGGGCTGGAAGCGGGCAAGACCAAGATCAAGTACAAGGATGTGGAAGTCGGCCAGGTTGAATCCATCGATCTCGCCAAAGACCTCGACCATGTGATTGTCACCGCAGAGATGCACAAAGGAGCCGGTCCATATCTCAGCGAGAACACGCGGTTTTGGGTGGTCCGGGCCAGGGTGGCCGCCGGTGGGGTCTCCGGTTTGGGAACTCTTTTTTCCGGCGCCTATATCGGCATGGACCCCGGCAAACCCGGCAAACATGCTCGTTCCTTTAAAGGGCTGGAGACACCGCCAATCATAACATTCGGTATTCCCGGTAAACTTTTTATCCTGAAGTCGAAGACACTCGGCTCTCTGGACATCGGCTCACCGGTCTATTACAGGCGAATCAAAGTGGGACAGGTTGTGGCCTACCAGCTGGAGAAAGACGGTACAGCTGTGGACATCAAGATCTTCATCCACGCCCCCCATGACCAGGATGTCCGACAAAATACTCGCTTCTGGAACGCCTCGGGCCTCGATGTGTCGGTTGATGCCAACGGTCTCAAGGTCAAAACCGAATCTTTTGTCACCTTGATGGTCGGGGGGATCGCCTTCGATACCCCGACGAATCTGGAGCCTGGCGGTCCCGCTGCAGAAAATCAGAGCTTTCACCTCTACGAAAGCCGCAAGAAAAGCGTTGAGGAGTCCTATGTGCGGAAGAGGCCGTGGCTGCTCTACTTCAAAGGTTCAGTCAGGGGTCTTTCTGTTGGGGCGCCGGTGGATTTCAGGGGCATTGAAATCGGCAGGGTCGTAGACATCAACCTGGAATTCGATTGGAAAAAGCTGACTTTCCGCATCCCGGTTCTAATCGAGTTGGAACCGGACAGGATTGACTGGGTCGGCAAGCAAAAAATGGGTCGGAAGGAGGGAATGGAGTTTCTGGTGGAAAAAGGTCTCAGGGCCCAGCTTAAACAGGGTAGTCTCCTGACCGGCCAACTGTACGTTGCCCTGGACATGCTTCCCGATGCTCCTCCGGCGAAAATCATCTGGGGCGAGCCATATGCGCAGCTGCCCACCATACCAACATCTATGGAAGAGATAACCAGAACTGTAAGTAAAGTTGTCGAAAAGTTCGAGAAGATCCCGCTGGAGCAGATTGGCAACGATCTGCGGGACACCATGGCTCACCTGAATAAGACCACCGAAGATTTGCAGAAGCTGGTGCAGAATCTCGATGCCAGTACAGTGCCGGCAGCCAACGCCGCCCTGGAACAGACTCACAAGACACTGATCAAGGTGGACCGGCTGTTGAATGCAGAGTCCCCCACCGGTCACGAATTGAAGCGCGCCCTGGGAGAACTTGCCGATGCGGCCCGTAGTATCAGCATCCTGGCGGACTACCTTGAGCGGCATCCGGATTCCCTGGTTTTCGGAAAGGAAAAGGGCAATGAGAAATAAACTATCCTTGGGTTGGGCATTCTTGTTTGCCGCCTTTTTACTTGCCGGTTGCGGCAGCACCCCTCTTACGCAGTTTTACAAGCTAAGCTCCCTGCCCTCCGCTCAGCAGGAAAATCCTGCTGCCTCCCCAGGTGAGAATATTGCCATAGGTGTAGGACCGGTGGAACTTCCCGAGTATCTCGACAGACCGCAGATCGTCACCAGAAAAAGCCAAAATCAGCTGGAGATATCCGAATTCCATCGCTGGGCTGGTTCTCTGCCCCAAGGTTTCTCGCGAGTTCTGGCAAAGAACATTTCCACCCTCTTGCCGACGGATCGAGTTGCCGTATTTCCCTGGGAAGGCACATTCTCTCCTACCTATCAGGTCAAGGTGGATGTGGAGCAGTTTGACGGCCAGGTGGGCAAGCAGGTTTTTCTTCGCGTTATCTGGTCAGTGGTAGGCCAAGAGGGAGCAAAGGAACTGATGGTGCGAAAAACTCTAATAGAAGAACCAGTACTGACCAACGATTACGACGGGCTGGTTGCGGCTGAGAGCAACGCCGTGGCCACTCTCAGTCGGGAAATCGTCGAGGAGATAAGAAAGCTTGGGATGTGAGTTCAGTGAATCAACCTCTCATTCAATTTGACAACGTCTACAAGAGATTCGGGGCCAACCAGGTCCTGAATGGTGTCAATCTATCCATCTACCAGGGGGAGATCACCACTATTATAGGTATGAGCGGCATGGGGAAAAGTGTTCTTTTGAAACACATCATAGGCCTCCTTAAGCCTGATTCCGGTAGAATTCTCTACCAGGGACGCCCCCTTTACGAAATGAAAAGGGCTGACATCGATAAGCTGAAAGCTAAATTCAGTTATGTCTTTCAGGATACTGCCCTTTTCGACTCCATGTCCGTCTACGAAAACATTGCTCTGCCGCTGAAAGAGGCCACCTCCTCCTTACCCAAAGATGAGATCCGCACACGAGTCCAGGAGAAAATGAAGTTGTTTGACCTGGAAGGGATCGACCACAAATATCCCAGCCAGTTATCCGGGGGCATGAAGAAAAGGGTGGCCCTGGCAAGAGCCCTGGTGACTGAACCGGAGATTGTTCTTTTCGATGAGCCTACCACAGGTCTCGACCCCATACGAAAAAGCGCAGTACACAGCATGATCTCTGATTACCAGAGAAGGCTAGGTTTCACTGGCGTGGTCATCAGCCACGACATACCTGATATCTTTTACATCTCCCAGAGGGTGGCCATGCTGGAAGGGGGAAAGATCAGGTTCGAAGGCACCCCTGAGGAGATCCAGCAGGCCGCTGACGAGATAGTGCAGCAGTTCATCCAGGGGCTGGAAAGCCCTCACGATGCCCTTACCGGGATGGCCACTCACGCTCAGGGGGAAAGAAGATTTCAAGAAGAGATGGCCCGGCTGCAAAGCCAAAAGATCACTTTTTCCGTTATCGCCCTCACCGTCCAAAATCTGGATGAAATTAATGAGAAGCTCGGGCATGTGGCCGGTCAGACCGTGGTTAAAACCCTGGCCTCCCAGGTAAAGAAACGGCTCGAGATCACTGATTCCTGTTCCCGTTATGGCATGAACAAAATTATGGTGGTGCAACACAACTCTAAGATGGATAGGGCCAGAAAGTTCTGCATCAAACTGGCCAGGGAATTGAGGGTAAGTGATTTTATCGAGGGTGAAGGGCAACCAGAGTTGGAATTATGGATTACCGCTGGGTTAGCTGAAGCCCGGGAAGGGCATCCGTTTAAACAGGTACTCGAGGAGGCGGAATCCAAGGACAGCACCTACTTTGAATTTCGAATCGATTAGCCCGGAGATTTACTGTGGCGAACACGCTTTCCATTTCATTTGCTAACGACATGCGAGAACTGACTCATGTGCTTCAGGTAGTGAACGTCTTTTTGGAACCGCGAGAGTTGCAGTCCAAGCTGGTTTACGCCGTAAACCTCATTCTGGAAGAGATCCTCATGAACATCATCAGATATGGATACGACGATGAGGATTCGCACGAGATTGAGGTTCAGATCGAGTTGGAGGAAGATGAAGTTGCCTTGACAGTTAGAGATGACGGCAAGGAGTTCAACCCCCTTACTATCCCAGGACCAGATCGTTCCAAGTCGGCCATGGACCGCATCGAAGAGGGTCTAGGCTTGCAATTCGTCCGGCACATGAGGAACGCCATGGAGTATCGGCGGGAAGGGGACAGGAACATACTCAGCATCTGGATTTTTGTTTAGCTGCCTGCTGTCATCTGTCGTCTGACTTCTGCCCCCTGATCTCTGTTTTCTGGCTGCCAGTTGCCCGCTGCTAGCTGTCAATCCCTCAACCTCCCGTCTCGCTCGTCTCGCCCGTCTCGCTTCACACCCCATGCTCCATGCCTTTTCGCCAGGTGCTCAGCTCTCTGCAGCAATGGCAGAGAAAAAAACTAGTCAAAAAAGTCTTTTTGAGCTAGCATTAGTACCTAATGATTCTAGCTTCATAGGAAATTCCCTGGAACACCAAAGAGACCCCGGTGATAGACAAAAAAATCTTGAGATACTATTTAAAGCCGTGTTCTGGGTTGTGGAAAAAGTTGATCTATGGAAAAGCGGCCGATTACAAGGAATGGTTATGAAAGGCTCCGTGCAGAGCTCTCTTTCCTCTGCCGCTTCGTCCGCCCTCAAGTCATGGAAGAACTATATAATGCCCGGGCCTACGGCTATAAAGCAAATAACCTGCAGTATTTTGCCGCTCGCGAGCGCCAGGCCTTTGTGGAGGGGAGAATAGACGATCTCCGCCGCAAGATCTCCCTTTCAGAAATTGTCATCGGACAACAACTGATCTCGTCCATTGCCTCCTTCGGGGCCACCGTGGGAGTGCAGGATATGGACAATGGCGAACGGGCGACTTATCAGTTGGTAGGTCCCTTTGAAGCCGATGCGATGAAAGGTCTAATTTCTATTGATTCCCCCGTGGGGCGCTCCCTCCTGGGCCGAAGGGTGGGAGATGAGGTTATCGTCTATGCTCCTGGAGGCGCTCGTGCCTACCGCATTGTTTTTGTTGTCTCCCCCTAGACTATTCAACCTCCCACCTCCCTAGCGCTAAATCTCAAGGTTTCAGGTGTCAGGAACCAGCGATTATTGGTCAATTAGTCAATTAGTCAAATCGTTGAAGTCGTTCAAGTCGTTCAAGTCGTTTAAACCGTAGAAACCGTAGAAATCGTAGAAATTGTAGAAATCGTAGAAGCCTTCAAGGCAGCTCATATCGACAAATCTCCCGGATAACGAATAACTAATAACGGATGACGATACTGCTTGCTGTCAGCTGTCGTCTGTCATCTGACTACTGACCTCCCACCTCCGACTTCTGCCACCTGCCCGCTGCCAGCTGCCCGCTGCTAGCTGAAAAGTGCCCCATGCTCTATGCCAAATTGCAAATCCCCTAGCCTTTGATAACCCCCATGGGTCGCAAGCGCACCACTTTCCTGCTGATCCCAGCCCCGTAAACAACTTCAACCACCTGACTCACATCCTTGTAGGCCTCGGGAATCTCTTCTCTGACTGTTGCCTTCCCAGCGCTGCGGACGGTGATCCCTTGATCCTCCAATTCACGGATTATGGCCCTGCCCTTTGACACCTTCATCGCTTGCTTACGACTCATAAC
>JARRNM010000083.1:0-18825 GCA_037384945.1 Deltaproteobacteria bacterium | reverse complement strand
ATCCGAAATCCAAAACTGCCTTTCCCGCCTTTCTCGCCTCCCCAGCTTCATTGACATCCGCTATTTCAGTACGTAAAATAGTAATGTAACCACTATCTCCGCTAAACCGACCTATTGTATGGGGGCGAAACGGGTTCGACGGGGATCATGAAGCTTAAGTGGCATGCCGAGGTTTCTACCTGCTCGTAAAACAGGTGGGAATAAAGTAGACGCAGACGACTATGCGTATGCCGTAGCCGCGTAAGACGGCTACCGTCCTGCCAGTTCGGGTCCGCGGGGCTGGCAAAGGGCGTCGACTAGCGGAACCGCCCGTCGCAGGTGCCTATGGGTGACGGGTTAAATCAAGTAGGCTGGCTGGAGGGGAATCCTTCCCGCGGGGAGTCCCTGAAGGTGAGATTACAAAACCCGGGATAAGCATGTAGAAGCTTAAGTCGAAGGTTTCCGGACGCGGGTTCGACTCCCGCCGCCTCCACCAAATGATTGAAATAATTCGTATTTTTACCAACTTAGCTCTCCCGCCCAAATCCCGCCGCCGTTTCATTGTGCGGAAATCGGACCTGGAATACTCTCGGGAACTTTAAGACAGTTGCCTTCAGTGAGCTGGGAATATCGAATATCGAAGTCAGCGCTTCGTAATTCTGCGGTCCCTTGTTCGATATTCGATATTTTTGGCTAGTTTCCCCCGTGAGCTAGGTGGTAAACTGCATTCATTGACACTGAAGTGCAATTTTCTCTTTATTATTTTGGAAAGAAAAAGTTTTCTTGATCTAGATCGCTGTTCTGGAGGAGTCCTTTGCCATGTCGAATGAAGCATCCTCCCTGAGGATTACTGTCGATAAGAGTCATATTCTCACTCTTGGAGAGCGGCTGTATGAGCAGAGCATCGAATTGGTCAGGGAATTGGTCAACAATGCTTACGACGCAGACGCAACTCGGGTGGACGTGACTGTTTCAGGCAAAGAGATCATGGTTGCGGACGACGGCGAGGGCATGGACATGGAAGGGCTTGAGCAGTACTTCAATGTGGGATCCGACGAGAAGCTTCTTCATCCCATATCTCCTCGCTTCGGGCGCGACAGAATCGGTCAGTTCGGCATCGGCAAGTTTGCCAGTCTGGCCGCGGCTGCACGCTTTGAAATCACCACGCAAAAAAGGGACTTTGCCGCACGGGTTGTCTTCGACAAAGCCCGCTGGCTCGAAGAAGGCGACTCCTGGGTGATCCCTTTGACTCGCCTCAAACCGGACCCCAAAAGGGGTGATGGTACGACCGTGCGTCTCGTGGAACTCAAAAGGACTTTCAAACCAGAGGACGTCACCCAGAGGATTGCCGAGGGTGTGCCTATTCGCGCCAGAGACTTCACCGTTTATGTCAATAGGTATAGGGTCACTCCCAGCAGATGGTCAGGGAACCGCATCCCCGTCATGGAAGGTACAACATACGGCATAATTCACGGAGAAATCGTGATCCTCCCTGCGTATCGCGCCTCCAAAGAAAATATGGGTATCGAGATCAAGGTCAAGGGGGTCACGGTTCGGCGGGAACTTTTCGATATTGCTTCCTGGGGAAAAGCAGCTACCCGCATACGAGGTGAAATTCATGCCGATTTTCTCCCATTGACCAGTGATCGATCCGGGTTCATCGAGGATTCCGCGGAATATGGTTCATTTCTCGAGAGCATGGAGAAGATAATCGCCGATGTTCGCAGAGCCTATAACCGTTTAGCCTCTGAGCGGGAAAATCGAAGGGTTAGCCGGGCACTAAAGGAAGCTTTGCAGCGCGTGCACCAAGCCCTTTCGCTCAACCCAGAATTGTCTCCATTTGGAGTTGTTCCATTTTCGGAAAGAGGCAAGCGAGGCACGGGAGAGACAGCTGTTGAGGTAGGTTCTGAGACAGAAGAGCCTGACCAGCTCAAAATGGAAGAGGTCGAAGAAGGGATCACATCGGATTCGGATGAGGGTGATTCCGCAACTTCTGCCGATGAGGAAAAATCACAAAAAGAGCGCAAACCTTCTCTTCGTATCGCCACACCGAACGCCGTGGTAAAAAGGCTCAAATTTGGGGACGCCGGGGTCACTTGCTGCCTGGATCACCTGGGGGAGGAGGGACCTGAGTGTATGACGGAGGGGACGATTATCTATATCAATCGAGACCATCCTTTGTACAAGAGGGAGTCCAAGAAAAGAGAGGCTCATATACTGAATATAGCTCGTCTCATAACCCAGGAAGTCTCCTTGATGAAAGACCCGGCAAATCCACGAGAGGCCTACAATCGCCAATCAAAACTCCTTCGAGATGCCTTCATGGAGAGAGATGATTGACGGATTTTAGACATGATCACAATTGCTTTTCGTGATCATATTTATGGGATCATGATCATGTTTTTTCCCAAATGGCATCTCGGCCCGGCTTGATGCAGCTAATCTTTCCAGCCTCGCGCAACTGCCGAAGAGCGCGGTTTATTGTAGGCCTACTAACTCCCGGGCAAGCCCGTTCTGCATCACCGTATTGGAAACGCTGCGGCAAGCGGCTGACCGCATCGATGACCATTTCCCTTTTGGCGCCACGGGTAGAGGTCACCACCCCAACCCTGCGTTCAAACTCTTTGTAACCTCCGAGCAAGACTACCCCGAGGAAGTACTCCCACCAAGGAAGAAGAGTATGTTTTCCCTCGTGCCAACCAAGGGATGATTGGTACAGGGTGTCGTAGTAGCTTTCTCTTGCCCGCTCAACCACTTGCTCCAGGCTTATGTAACGCCCGACTTCATAGCCTGACTTATAGAGCAACAGCAGTGTGAGCAAGCGGGCCATTCGGCCATTGCCATCGAGGAAGGGATGGATGCAAAGAAAATCTAAGACATATGCTGGGATTAACAGAAGCGGTTCAATCTCGCCAACTTGCCAAAATGCATTGAACCGCTGATGCAATCGCTCCATTGCTTCTGAGGTCTGTGAGGCAGGAACGGCCTTAAAGCGCACAACCTTGGTACCACTGGGCCTTGTCTCGGTGATCTCATTATCAACCGGTTTCCAGTGGCCACCTTCCCCTGGCAAAAACTGATATAGGTCGCGATGAAATTGCAATACAACACCGGCAGAGAATGCAATATCTGCGGCACTGGCATGGATGGTGTTCAGAACATCCCGGTAGCCGGCAATCTCCTGTTCTGAGCGGTTTTTCGGAGTGGTTTTATTGGCTACCAATTCCTTGATACGCTCCAAGGGCGCAGTTACACCCTCGATGCGGTTAGATGATTCCGTGCTTTGGATGATAGCTGCCTGACGCAGTGTCTCCACTACTTGGGGTGATTGTTGCTTAAATAAGTCCTGCTTGCCCTTGTATTCTCCGAGCAGCCGAACAGTCCGTAGCAGACCTTGAGTCACCTCCTGGCTCTCTATAAATCCGGGCTCAAAAGATTTCATAAGCTCCCTCGCAGTCCCGCTTTCTGGTTAAATATGATCACAATATCAGTTGGTGATCATATTAATCTATCATGATCATATTCTTTCTCAAAACAATTTTCTCCAGAATTCATAAAGCAGATCCCTTCAGCTCTCTAAATCGCAGAATATCGAACAAGGAATATCGAATGTCGAAGTACACTTTTCGTAATTCTGCGGTTCCTTATTCGATATTCGCTATTCAATATTTTCTGTTAGTTTCCCTTGTGGGCTGTGAGGTGAAAATTGTGCCCAAATTTGATTAAGAGAGAAAAGAGATACGACTGCGAATAAGTAACTAAAAGCCAGGTGGCAATTATTTTGTCTCTTATTTTTGGCTGTTAGTAAATCCCCACCATTTATCCCTCAGAAACGTACCATAACCCTAAAATCTAGAAAACCGTCCGGGTACTACAACATCAGGCATCCCCTTTATTCTTTCCAAACGAGGAAGATATCTTGAAAACCACTTACTAACTAATTAGTATTTAGAGACCCTTTGGTAGGTATGGTGGACTTCTGAATTACCCCCGAGGGCTGAAACCTCCATACATGCCCTCACCGAAAGCGAGTTCTTATCAGATGTCTTCGATGGGTAACCACCTTGTTTTCGTCGGCGGAGGCCACGCGCATCTGGCTGCACTCAAGAACCTTTCCGACTTCATCAACCGGGGTCACAGGGTGACGCTGATAAGTCCTTCTCCGTACCATTATTACTCAGGCATGGGACCAGGCATGCTCGGCGGTTCCTACCAACCATGGGACGTGCACTTCCACATCGAGAAACTCGCAGCGGACCGGGGAGCCACCTTTATACAGGACAAGGTTGTAACCTTCGATCCGTTGGCTCACCGACTTTTTCTTCAGTCCGGCCGGGACGTGCAGTATGATGTTGTCTCCTTCAATACGGGGATCAAGGCTAGGAATGCTATTGCAAAGGGCTCGCAGGAAGGTAGGGCCTTCAACTTCGCAGTCATCGGCGGCGGTGCGGCCGGGGTGGAGATTTCAGGGAATCTTTGGCGGCTCCTTCAAAGACAGCGGGTGGATGGGCGGATCGTCCTCATCGCCGGCGAACGGCTGATGCCGAGTGCGCCCGACAAGGTGCGGCGGTTTGCCCTGGAATCCCTGGGTGGCAGGGACATCCAGATCGTTGAGGGCAAGATGGTGGAGTCTGTCGAGCGGGGGATGGTCACGCTGAACGATCAAAGGACGATTGCCTTCGACATCGCATTCGTAGCCACAGGTGTCCGACCTGCCTCGATGTTCCTGGACTCGGGAATCCCTACCGGCCCCGACGGCGGGATGCTCGTCAACTCCCGGTTGCAAAGCGTTGCCCATCCTGACGTTTTTGGAGGTGGGGATTGTATTAGCCTCGAGGGCCACAACCTGGCCAAGGTGGGTGTTTACGCGGTGCGGCAAAGCTCGATCCTTCTGGGTAATTTACTGGCGACCCTGGAGGGCGGCGAGATGGCTACGTTCACACCGCAAGCGCACTATTTACTGATCTTCAACATGGGGAACGGCAAGGGCATATTCTGGAAAAGGAGCCGAGTGTTCCAGGGGAGACTCGCTTATCTTCTGAAGAACTACCTCGACAGACGCTTTATGAAAGGTTTTCAGGTGTCCGGAGAGCACGAGGTGAAGTCAGACACTATTGAATAAATCGGAATGAGGGTAAAAGACACAAGGAGTTAGACATGGGCATTATGGACTATTTCAAACCCGTATCGACGTGGCCAGCCGAAATGGTGCGAACATTTCTGAAAGAGAAAACCGAAGACGAGTACAACCTCGTCGATGTGAGAACACCAAAAGAGTATGAGGAAGGCCACCTCCCCGGCTCACAGTCCATTCCCGTGGGAGAGCTGTCTGCGCACCTCTTGGAGCTGGATTCGACCAAACCCACGATCGTCTATTGAGCCTCGGGTGTGCGCAGCCGTGCTGCTGCTGCCACTCTTGAAGGTGCGGGACTCGAAAAGGTGTACAGTATGGAAGGAGGGATAAAGGCCTGGAAAGGCTTGACTGCAAAGGGCGCGCCGGAAGCGGGTATCGCCTATTTCTCAGCTGCGGCAAAAGCGGAAGAGATGATAGCTCTCGCATGGTTCCTCGAGAATGGCTCCCGCCGATTCTACGATGCGTTGGCTCATACCGTCGAAGACAGTGATGTGGCCGACCTGCACAGACAGTTGGCAAGCGCGGAGGAAGGTCATAAAGCCACGCTTCTCGATCTTTACAAAAAGTTCGTGGGTGCGGCGGTTGATCCGGGATTCCCGAAGTCGATAATCTCAGCCGAAAACGAAGATGATGTGATGGAAGGAGGGATGAATGTCACAGAGGCGTTGCAGTGGGTGCAGGGTAAAAGCATCACCGAGATCCTCGAACTCTCCGTCGCTTTGGAGACGAATTCTTATGACCTTTATCTGAACATGGAGCGCAGGCTGAAGGACCAACCGTCGGCAGAAGTTTTTCGCGTGTTGTCGGGAGAGGAGAAGGAGCACTTGGAGCGCTTGAGTGCGTTGCTTGAAAAGAGAATGACTTAGAATGGGCCGGTCTTGATCTGGGGCCGGCAATCCCTGCGGCAGATCAAGTGCTGAAGTCCGGGAGTGTCGCGCCACTCACCAATATTCTCATTGAACAAATGCATACTGGTCTCTTGGAGCACTACAAGCAAGCCATGCTCGCCGAAGACTTCAAGACTCAGGATATAGACGCGGGGCGCGAATACGCGTAAAGGTACGTTACGCTCACTCATTAGGTTGAAGAAATGTTTGCGGCCGCCACACCTCCGGTTAGTGGTCACTACCCCGAAGGCGTCCGGGGGTTCACACGAAGAAAAGTGACACGAGGTGTCCACGAAGCGCGGCCTAACAACCTGAGCATTATGCCGCTGAGGAAGAAAAAAATGAATACAAGAAAACACATTGACCAGAGAGTCCCTGAGATCAAGACCAATTTGGCCAATTGGGAAAAGTTGTTTGGAGTAAGAGTGTATGATCAGCACAAATGCGCTGCGAGCGGGGAACGTGACGACACAGCCATATTGTATTTCTCATCTCCAGATACCGATTTAAAACCTGATTGGGCCATGGCAAGGATATGGCTCGCTGGGGCCGAAGAAGTCCGCAACGGTGACGCAAACGCAGTGGGTGATTCAATGAACCTTTCCCTGATCGCGATCAATTATTGTCCTTTTTGCGGACAGAAATTGGAGTCAGTGAATAACCCAACATAACCACCCGCTGCAGTCGGAGGGGGCAATCAGTTCTTTTCCTTTTTTGATCTGACTAAACATTACATACTCCTCACTCTGCCATTTGAGAACCACTCACCATATCTAGGTTGGGATTGCGAGTTATCCATTCCTGAAAAGACTCAGCGGAGTCACTAGCTCTGCTTTTTTTATTCCAATCCTCTATGCTGTCCATCCAAGCTATCTCCCACCATCTAGGCATACTGATTGCATATTTACCCCACAGAAGCCTCTAGCTTCAGTTTGTTGCCTTGCCTCGAAATAAGGAGGAAAGTAGCGATGAAGCTATTACTCATTCTGATTATTTGGTTCGTTCTGTCCATTCCTGCTGGAATTGTGTTGGGTAGATTTTGTGCTATCGGCAATGGCTTGTTGGCAGATACCTCATCACGCCAAGAAAAAGAGTCTGACCCTTTATCAGAGTCTCAGACACCGATAGGACATCCAGCAAAAGAGGCCGCCTAGCTTTCTCCATGATTGCCCACAACTACGGGCAAGCTTGCCCACTACTATGTACAGGTTTGCCATCGAAATTATCTGTATCCAGACCAAAAGTCCAAGTCTTGGAGACGCTCTGGTAGTCTATTTTCCGCCTTCTAAGAAAAGCGACCTTTATTGAGAAATGCTGCTGTCACTTGTGCATCACTACAGACAAGGCTTTACCCATACCCCAATGGGGCTATTAATTACCCAAACACCACTGAGGAGCTTCGGCTGCCCTTTTGTTCTGGTTAACCAGCAATGAGTTAATATCTCATACTCCACACTAACGCTCCTTTTGCCTTTTCCCCAGATGTAGTATTTCAGAGCAAGTGTGCATTGAGGGATGGAATACACAGTTTCATAGTCATCTGGAAAAGGAGTACTACTGTTTTCCAGCAATCTATACAGCCTGCCGATATTGACTAGGGGTCACTCCTATCCACCGCTTGAACGCTCTTGAAAAAGCACTGGATTCTGAGAAGCCTAATAAAAATGCAATCTCTGTCATGCTCGTGTCTTGGTCTCTCAAATACTTTTGGGCCAAATCCCGACGGATCTCATTTAAAAGAGTATTGAAGGTCGTACCATCACTCTGAAGTTGCCGTTGTAAAGTGCGGGAACTCATATACAGTGCCTGAGCCACATTTTCATCGGTAACTTTGCCTGAAGGAAGCTGATCGATCATAACCGCTTTGACCTTCTCGGCGATGCGATCGTCATCTAGCTGGGCAAGATACTCAATCATTACCTGATCATTGAGTTCAGCGAGTTGAGGATTGGAACCTGGCAGACTCTTATCAACAGCCTCAATTGGTAAGGTCAGACTGTTTGCGGGAGCTTCAAAAAGAACTGGAGAGCGGAAATACTCATAGAACTTGGCAGAACAAGAAGGCTTTGGATGGGTAAATGTCACTGACACCGGGGCCAAATCTTCTATGTAGTTCGTACGACACACACTCATGGTAACAGCCAGGATGGCATCGTTTCGTGCAGGGATATCACTCTTTTCATGGCTGAAAATGAGAGTGTAAGTCAGTCCCTCTTCTGTTTCAATTAATTCAATGAATCGTTCATCAGAAAGAAAACGATGATAGCGGTCAACTCTCTCGAGGGCTGTCCGCAAAGTGTTGCTTGCCAGCATAGCGTAGCCCAAGGCGCCGAAATTCGAAGGATGCCAGAACTCAGCAGCTTTAAGGCCGAAACAGGGATCATCAATAATCTCAGAGGCTTTGCGCCATAGGCTATCGATACCATCCAGCCTATATCTCCCTTCAGGTCGTTTCATCAGCTCAGGGTTCAGGCCCATCTCCCGAAACAAAGGCTCCGGATCAATTCCGTAAGATTCCAGAATATTCCACACCCCCATCAATGGACTGGCGTTATTCATAGCGTACATTCTCTAGATTCCTTCCTCCCCTCAATCCCCCAAATTCGAAATTTGTCTTGTTTTTCCTTTATCAAATTTGACGCGATGAGTCAAAAGATTGGCGCAAAGAGTCAAGCAATTAATAGTTTTGCTGCTTATGATCTCCACAAAATCACTGGAGAAATGAAGGTGATGATAAAAAAGGACTTGAGCGAAATAATACGGATTCGTGACCAACGTAGATATGCAAAACTAGGGAAAACCTTCAGGTAACTTTATGCAAAAGAGTTCCTGGTAGTCTAGATGTATTGCTAGAAGGGAATACCTCAGATTTGAGTCAAGGTGGTGCCTTCATCAAGACTGAAGGCTGGCATCTCTTCGAGTCTGGTGGATTAACGGAACTCACTTTCTCTTTGCCACCAGACTTTACCGGCATGGATACTCCTATTTGGTTACAGGGTGATGCCGTCATTTCAAGGATCGATCGAGAAAAAGAGTACATTGCCGCAGAATTTGTCGAGAGTTTTAAAGAGGTTGTACGAATCGACTTACCGGACTTACATTAAAAATCAGATAACTGTAATTGTACTTGCTGTGAGCTGTAATATTACCTTTAAAATACTGCTCGTCGAAGACAACCTAACTTTTAGGCGGGTTCTCAAACAGAGTCTGCACGAGTTCTTTCCATGCATGATCATTGCTGAGGCTGGAGACGGTGAGGAAGGTCTAAGAAAAATCGACACCCTTCTCCCCAATCTCATCTTCATGGATATAAATTTGCCAGGAGAAAACGGCCTCGAACTAACCAGAAAAATCAAGACAACTCATCCAGAGACACCGATTATAATCCTCACAAATTACGACCTGCCAGAATGTCGACAGCTTGCCTACGAATATGGGGCTAACAGTTTCCTAGTAAAAGGCTCCTCCACTCTGGAAGAACTAATTACAGAGGTGGAATCTCTCAGATCGGCAAGTGATGTTCGTTCTTAATTTCCTCGTGTGAATTGGTGCTGAGATTTCTGCAGACCGTACATTTTACGACGGAAGCTTGTTCGAACTTTGAATGTTTTTAATGTCCTCTAACTTCAGTTAGCGGCAGATAGTTCTATCTTTCAGTATCCAAACTCCGCCGTACTTTTTCCAGGTTGTAGGTATCATCCTTTCGTTAGCCTCAATAAGCATTACAGCAGACTGGCTAAGAGAGTTGAAACACAACCCGCTTAAGCATGTGCAAGCCCCAGAGGAGTCTAAAACGAAGAGGAAAGCAAACCAGGTTCGGAAAGAGAAGCTGAACAGCTAGTAATGCGACTTTTTTGATGAAGCGAAAACAGGCTCCTATGATATGATGCATCGATATCAGTTATCCTGCACTTCTTAATCCGCACATTCGCTAGAAGATCATTGAAGAGAGCATTCTCTAAAATAGTAGATGGGAGGTAAACAATGGCTGCGAAGAAGATTCTTATGCTTGTGGGCGATTTCGTAGAGGACTATGAGGCGATGGTTCCTTTTCAAATGTTGACCATGGTTGGTCATGCAGTTCATGCGGTCTGCCCTGACAAAAAGGCAGGAGAGGCTGTACGAACTGCAGTCCATGACTTTGAAGGAGACCAAACCTATACCGAGAAAAGGGGTCACAACTTTGCAATCAACGCTACCTTTGATGAGGTAAATCCGGAAGATTACGATGCGTTGGTGATTCCGGGAGGGCGCTCGCCGGAATACATTCGCTTGAATGAGCGAGTGTTGGAAATAGTCCGTCACTTTGAGGAAAAGAATAAACCCATCGCATCCATTTGTCATGGACAGCAAGTGTTGGCTGCTGCTGGCGTCGTTGAAGGGAAGCTCTGTACTGCTTATCCAGCCGTAAAACCTGATCTAGTCAGGGCCGGCGCCAAGTGGGGAGAGGTCAACGAAAGTTTTTCTAATGCCTATATAGACGGCAATATTGTTACAGCGGCAGCTTGGCCAGGCCACCCTGAATGGATGCGCAAGTTTCTGGAACTTCTTGGTAGCAAGATCGAACCTTAGAGACAAACCATCATAGTCAGAAGTATTGCTCCACCACTATCGGAAAAATCTGGAACCTTCAAGGCTTCCTAGATGGTGAGCTGTGCCGTACCCCAAGACATATCTCGAAACGGGAGTATATAGGATGCATGAGCGAATTAGCCAATTCGGCGAAAGACGGAGGACAGATTATGAACACTATCAAATTGTCTCATGGACTATTAAAAGAGTTTCAAAGAGTTTTGGGCCGGGAGAATGTGTTTCACCAGGAAGCAGACCGGTTCACTTACTCCTATGATGCAGCCGTTTTAGAATCTGTCCTCCCCTCCGTAGTCCTCAGACCCACATCCAGTGAAGCCCTTGGTTACGTGGTGCGACTCTGTAACGAGAATACCCTGCCTTTAACAGTTAGGGGGGCGGGGACCAATCTGAGTGGCGGTACTATTCCTTCATCGGGTGGTGCAGTGATTCTCACCAATGGGCTAAACCGGATTTTAGAAATAAATGAGGAGGACATGTATGCTGTCGTGCAGCCTGGTGTGGTAACCGCAAAGTTCGCGGCGGCGGTGGAAGCAAAAGGACTTTTCTATCCTCCGGATCCTGGAAGCCAGGCTGTTTCTACCCTTGGTGGTAATGTGGCGGAGAATGCAGGTGGTTTGCGAGGTTTAAAATATGGAGTGACACGAGACTATGTCATGGGTCTAGAGTTCTTTGACGTTAATGGCGAACCAGTTAAAACAGGGTCCCGGACGGTGAAATGTGTCACAGGCTATAACCTCACTGATCTGTTGGTGGGTTCAGAAGGTACTCTGGGCGTAATCAGTGAGATCATTCTGAAGCTTGTCCCTTTGCCAGCGTCCAAAAAATCAATGATGGCTGTGTTTGATGAAATGTCTAAAGCCTCCGAGACAGTTGCGGCTATCATTGCTAATCGCATAGTGCCGGTTACTCTAGAGTTTCTGGACAATTTCACAATTCGAGCCGTAGAGGACTACAGTAAGGTGGGACTTCCCGTTGACGCTGCGGCGCTCTTGCTAATCGAAGTGGACGGTCATCCGGCTCAGGTAGAAGAAGATGCTGACAGGGTGGAGTCCTTATGTCGTCAACTGGGCGCCGCTAAGATCCGGGTGGCCAAGGACGACGCCGAAAGAGACAAGATATGGGAGGCGAGGCGTAGCGCCCTGTCCGCTCTAGCCAAATTAAAACCCACGGTAATCCTTGAAGATGCAACCGTGCCCAGAAGCAAAATTCCTGACATGGTGCTTGCAATAGAAGAAATCAGTAAACGGCATGATCTTCCCATTGGGACTTTTGGACATGCAGGAGATGGCAACCTCCATCCTACCATCCTGACTGACCGCAGAGACAAGGAGGAATGGACGAGAGTTGAATCAGCCATTGAAGCGATTTTCGATGAGGCCTTAGCTCTTGGGGGGACTCTTTCTGGGGAACATGGGATCGGTATAGCCAAGTCTTGCTTTCTTGAAAAAGAAACAAGCAGGGCCACTATTCTTTATTCCCGTCGTATCAAATCTGCTCTGGATCCAAAAAACATTCTGAATCGTGGAAAGGTGATAGGGGAATAAGATGTCCAGATTGAAAGAGTTGGTGCGACTCATGAGAGAGCTTGAAGATCAGCTTGTCGTCTGCATGCGGTGTGGTATGTGTCAGGCGGTATGCCCTCTTTTTGATGAAACAGGTCGAGAAGCCGATGTGGCCAGGGGTAAGCTTGCCCTCCTTGATGGACTTGCACGTGAGATAATCAGAGATCCGAAGAGCGTACAGGAACGGGTCAATCGCTGCCTTCTGTGCGGCTCCTGTGCAGCCAACTGCCCCAGTGGTGTGAGAGTCCTAGATATCTTTGTGAAAGCGAGAGCAATTCTGGCGGGTTATTCTGGTCTGTCTCTCCTCAAAAGGGGCGTTTTCAGGGGAATGCTAGTCCACCCTGAACTCTTTAACCAGCTACTGGGATGGGCTAGTAAGTTCCAGATAATCTTCACAAAGCCAGTTGATGATCTTCTGGGGACATCGTGTGCACGCTTTATCTCCCCCCTCTTTTCAAATCGACACTTCAAGCCACTCGCAAAGGTACCCTTTCATCGCCGGATGGCTTCCCTGAATACCAGCGCTGGTATGTCAGGACTCAAAGTTGCTTTTTTTGTGGGATGCGTAATCGATAAAATGTTTCCTCACGTTGCCGAGGCCGTTCTAGAAGTATTAGACCATCACGGTGTGGGGGTAGTCTTGCCGGAAAACCAAGGTTGTTGCGGCATTCCCACTCTGTCTTCCGGGGACAGTGAAACCTTCTATAAACTGGTACGTCACAACGTGACCAGGTTTGGCGATGAATCCATAGACTACTTGATCACGGCATGTGCAACATGCACTTCCACCATCAAGAAAATATGGCCGACGATGATTCAGGGACTATCCAATGGGGAGCAGGAAAGAGTCGCTGAGATAGTTGAAAAGACTTTAGACGTTTGCCAGTTTTTGGACGAAAAGGTTGGTCTAAAACAGGGAAATTTCCATACAGACACTGAAAGAATCTCTCTGACTTACCACGACCCTTGTCATCTTAAAAAGTCTTTGGGACTAACCGTTCAACCAAGAGCTATGATTCAGGCCAATCCGAGGTATCAGTTAAGAGAGATGGTCGAGGCCGATTGGTGCTGTGGATGTGGAGGGAGTTTCAATCTGGAAAACTATGAAATCTCAACTTCAATAGGTAAGCGTAAGATTGAGAACATCAAAAACTCGGGTTGCGGAGTGGTAGCAACAGGCTGTCCTGCCTGCATGCTGCAAATCTCCGACATGCTTTCGCAGGGAGAAAACCAAATTCAGGTGAAGCATTCTGTGGAAATTTATGCGGAGATGTTAGCGAGAGTTTCTTAAGTTTCTACCCTTTTGGGACTCGTCGGCTCCATGCTTGCAAGATATGGTTATCAGCTCATTGGAGGTATGATTTAAAAAAGTTGCGGAGAAGAAAGGGTTTCTTCGAGTCGGTCGAATAGCCGTCCTGTTGGATTCTTATCTACGAACTATGGTACGCTGAGGAATTAAATCATGTATGTTCCTCGCTAAGACAGCGCTTTCATCTATCTGCTATATATGTAAACTTTGGCATCCCACCAAAATGTTTTGATCTCCTTTACATATCTACAAAACAGGGAATGTTTAGATACAGTGACAAGCGAACTGTTTTTGACACTGGTCTTCATTTTGTGCTAGTCTTCGCATAGTCTACAAAACTTGTAGTAATCATATCTGCGGCTGCCTATTTTCAAAACAATTATTGGTCAGTTTCCAGACAAAAAAGATGGCAATATTTGCCAACTTAGGAATCCAAAATCAAATGAGAGGAGGCAAGGCATGTCTACAGTATTCGAAGCAACTACCTTCAACGGCATGACCATGCGCAACAGGATGGTAAGATCCGCCACCTGGGAAGGGATGTGCGAGCAGGACGGCAGGCCCACGGAAAAATTGATCAACTGCTATCGCGACTTGGCTCAAGGCGGTATAGGGCTGATTGTCTCGGGATATACATTCGTAAGGCCTGATGGGAAAGGATTTCCAGGCAAAATGGGCATTCATACTGATGACTTTGCAAACGATTTTGAAAACTTGACCAAAACAGTCCACGATGCTGGCGGTAAGATCGCAGTTCAGTTGGTTCATGCTGGCGGCCAGACAAATGCCAGTTACGCTGGTCGGCAACCCCTTGCACCATCGGCCATAAAGGTGGACCAATTTCCAGAGATGCCGGCTGAACTCACGAAAGATGAAATCAGTGACATTGTCGTGGCTTTCGGACAGGGGGCCAACCGGGCCAAGTCCTGGGGCTTCGACGGAGTGCAACTGCACGGCGCCCATGGCTTTCTAATCAACCAATTTCTTTCCCCTCTCACCAACCGCCGTACTGATGAATATGGCGGTAGTATTGATAACCGAAGTCGGTTTCTCCTCGAAGTGTACCTGAAGGTGCGAGAGTCGGTCGGTAATGATTATCCTGTGTTTATCAAGCTAAATGCTTCGGATAACCTGGATGGTGGTTTGGAAGTTGATGATGCAGTCTACGCTGCCAAAAGACTTGCCGAAGTCGGTATTGATGCCATAGAAGTCTCCGCCGGCACTCCAGCATCCGGGGAGAAAGCTCCGGCTCGGGAGAAAATCCTCAAACCCGAAAAGGAAGCATATAACTTGCCACTGGCCCGCCGCATCAAAGAGGCGGTTGACTGTCCGGTAATGGTGGTCGGTGGATTCCGCTCTTATGAGATCGCCGAGAAAACAGTTAAGGAAGATGGCATGGATTACATTGCCATGGCCAGACCGCTGATCCGGGAACCAGCCTTGGCCGACCGCTGGCTGCAGGGAGACCGCAGCCCTGCCAAGTGTATTTCATGCAATGGCTGCTTCATGCCTGGCCTTGAAGAAGGCGGCATTTATTGTGTGATTGAGAAAAAGGAACGGGAAAAAGCAGCAAAAAATTCATGAAACATCCGGGCAAAACGAATTTGGAGTTACAAAAAAGGACCTTGATGCAGCTCTGTAAACAGGCAATCTGTTACCATATATAGGTATACTGCGCATTTAATCCACGATTAAAGGTTCTGCTATCTATGTTGAGTCCGGTGTACCCATGAAATATTATGATCTTATTTTCATATTCACACTCGTTAGTTTAACAAGAAATAATGTTTCGCTAACTTGTAAAACCCCACCAATTAGCATAAAACGCGGATTCGACTCCTGCCGCCTCCACCATTCGCTGCGCCCTTCGCTTCGCTCAGGGCTCTCATGGTACGGGTGCCCCTTTTTATTCAATGGCGGCCATTCCTAATATCCTGAGGACCTCGCTGAGTCCTTCCAACTCTTCTTCAGAAAGATTCTCATCTTGCATAGCCCTTCTGGCCTTACTCATGACACTGTAGTACAGATCTTTGGCATATTCATCACCAAGAAAGCGAATCGCTCTTATTAGAGCTTCCTCCGGGGGAGTGAGTCTCGCTGATGAATCTTCTTCCCTCCACTCTGGTCCTGACTCGGCGACAACTCTTGACTTTTCTGGTTCAGTATCCGGTTTTCCACTGTAAACCGCAACCAAATCCTCCAAACACTCTTTGATGATCCCTTCGAAAATTTTCCTACCGGGTCTTCGCTTGTTGGACTCAACTGCACTCAGGTAACCCTTTGTAATACCTAATTTATCTGCAAATTCTTTTTGATTAAGACCCAGACGTTCTCGGATCTGCTTAATTTTGTTCTCCCTTCCGCCCATCATGAAATGTTTGCACCTGTGTGATATTTTACTTGACATGGTTTGCTATTGGATGTATTATGACACAATAGCAAACCGAAGAACTCACTACCAAAGATGGATTGATATTTAATTTTAGTCAATAGAAAAGGTTGACTGCCTTAGGGTGTTCCAATGATAAAGCGAGATATTCTCTGCGACAGCATGGTGAATGTATCTCTCAAGCTGCAAACTTTACGAGACTCTTGCTTATCCATTTTCAAAACCCAAAGTTATCCCCCCAACCTCACTTGGTTCAAGGGTGCAGCCGGTATCTGCCAAGAGGCTATTGACTGGATGATTTAGCTTTGCGGTATCCGGAGCCGCCCTGGTAATTCTGAAGCCAGGCCTCCGTTCCAGCAAGGGGCACCATTAGACCTGACCCCTTCGCACGGGGATACCTCTATTTCTTCCCTTCTTTACTGTTCCCAACCAATATGACATTATGGATCACCTGGATTTTTAGAATGCAAGCAATTTTTCTATCCGGGGGGAAGAAGATGAAAAATAATCGTTTGCTTATCCTGCCGTTGATGTTCATCTATGGAGTGGCGGCTGCCTGTGTTGGTGGCCTGCAAATTACCGTCCTGTACGACCGGACTGACGGACTAAAGCAAAATGATCCGGTATTATGGAATCAACAAAAAATAGGTAGGGTCCACTCGGTGAAACAAAATGATCAAGATCGGGCCTGGGTGCAACTGCAAATAAGGAAAGATTTCTCGGATAAAGTCACGGATGAGAGCCGATTCGTCATTCAAGCCGATCCCCAGATGAAAGGGGAAAGCTTTGTCAAAATGGTAAATCTGTCAGAAAAGGGTAAGCCCCTGCCAACCGGAACTGCAGTAGAGGGTAGTACCTATTTTTCCCTCCAGCTGGAAAAAACCCAGAGAGGGTTCGAGTCTTGGAGGGAGAAACTAGAGGGAGAGCTTGAACGGTTAGAAGAGGAACTGGGGCAACTTTCTCAAATGGAATCCTTTAAGGAGTTGGAACGTGAGATGGATTATTGGTTAAACAAGTTGGGGCAAGCTGGAGCCGAGACTCGTGAATACTTTAAGAAAGAGGTATTACCCCGATTGAAAGAGGCGCTGCGAGAGTTGAGCAAACGTCTGCGGCAGTTAGGCAAGGATAAAGAGGTTGAGACTTTAGAAGTAAAGTTGGATAGACTTAAGAGGATTTAATTTATTTTCCTTTCACCTTTAACCCGGACATTTCATGAAATATCCGGGTTACATTATCAACTCAGTAGAGGTGAGCAAGGATGAACTTAGAAGAAATTATGAAAGATCACGGATTCCGTATTTCTGCTAGTTGCGCCGTACAGGCTTAGTATACAAAATTTATTGATTACAACGGAAGGCGGGCATACATAACCGTAATGGACGAAAAGGGGGAGGGGTTGCCCCAATTGCTAGATGATCCCGTTGTCGTGGTAGTCTATGACCTCAGGTCTGGTGATGAACTTGAAACCTACTAAGATGTAGACTCTTTGAGATCTTACCTTGAGTCACTATGAGATATTAGGTTTGAAATTTCAGATCGTAGATTTTGGACCGGCGTATAGTGTTAAACCTTATCATACTTCAATCCGCCTTATGGAATCTGATGTGGTCTACCTTAAATTTACTATCTACATCCTGTGGATCCCTGACTTTTTATATAAATAAAAAAGCCTGCCACTCGGCAGACTTTTCCATTATTTTACCGTCTAACTCTCGTAACCCTTTCTAAGCCTTTTTCTTTTTCCTTGCAGCTTTCTTCTTTTTCTTGGGCGCGGCTTTTGCCTTCCTTGCAGGTTTCGCCTTTGCAGCAGCCTTTGGCTTCGCCGCCCCCTTAACCGCAGCCTTCGCGGCAGCCTTCGCCTTTCTCGCCAACTGCAATTTCTCCCCGAGGCCGAGAGCTTTGGCAGTTTTTCTCCGCTTAGCGCTAAGAGATTTGGCCGCTAAAGGCTGTCTAGGAGAAAAGCCCCACTTCTTACGATATTCTGCCGGAGTAAGTCCGAATTTTGCAAGAGTCCTGGCAGTAAGCTGTTTGTACTTCTTACCATCTTCAAGATTAATGATGTAGTTTCTCTGAATAGATTTTTTGGGATCTACTGGAGGAGCCTCACCTTCCGGACCACCCTCTTCGATTGTTTTGATATTTTTTAGAGCTTCAAACGTCTTTTTCAGTGCTCCCACCATTTCATCAGACGCCATTACCGCATGTGAGGCCTGGGCAGCTACAATTTCGGCTGCCATTTCCGTCAAAGTTTTCGCCATATCATTCTCCTCCTTTCGTTATTGTGGCCCTATTGCTGACAAAGTTGCGGATTGATCCAAAATAGAGTAAATGAAGTTAGTTGTCAACAACTATTTGATATATTTGGAATAATCACTATTGTCTAAACTTGTACATTACAACTACACGAAATTATTCATTTATTATTTTAATCTTTATATCTAACAGTGCTACAAGTGCGAGATTTTTAGTCGTGCGATCAAGCATAATTTCCAAATCCCATGGGCTGTAAATCATGTCTCTTGGTATGCAAAGTGCATATAAGGAACTTGTTGGTCCTGCCAGGCTGTAGATTTTGCTGAGCGCGGCTACTATAGATATCCGCTAATATTGAAGGTTTTTGGCTTAATTTTTACAAGCCTCGACAAGGGAATCTGTTTATCTGTGAGGCAAACAAAATGAAGAGACTGGCTGTTATCTCTGTCGTGGGTTTTTTTCTGATTGTTTTTGTCTCTTGCCGTGAAGAAGGCAAAGATCAAGCAAGGGCAGAGACTGTTAAGGAAATACGTGTTCTTATCAATGATTCTAATTTTGAAGGAGCTAGACTCGCAGCGATTGATACTCTTGATCCGGAGATAAAATCACTTTACTACGAAGCAGACCAATACCTCGGTCATGCATCACACGACGATGTAAGATGCAATGAGAGGATTGAAGAAATACTTTACGATATTGTTAAGAAAGTTCCTGCCAGG
>JARRNM010000082.1:0-13306 GCA_037384945.1 Deltaproteobacteria bacterium | reverse complement strand
GTAAAGCGAGACGGAGGTTTGTCAATTAGTTGATTGGAGAACTAAAAAATTCGTTGAAGTCGTTGAAACCGCAAATAATGAATAGTAAACGGTGAACGGCAAACGAGCAATTACTTGACCAATTCTCTAATTCTCTAGTTCTCTAATTAACTACCTGCTGGCTACTGGGTTCTTTGATTTGTGATTTAAACCGGTTGATTGGTGGTATTGGAGGAAGGTTCCTAGTGCAACAACGATAGGATAAGGTCTCGGTAGATCTCGGCAGCGATGAATACCTGGGTGAATGAGACGGATTCCTCTGGAGCGTGAGCCTGAGACAGCTGGCCGGGCCCCAACAAAATCGGCTTTACTCCCGAAGCCCATAGCTTATTGGCATCTGAATGACTCGGAAAGGATTGGGGCTCCCACGGCTGAGAGTGTTTCTGGTAAACGGCTTTTAAAGCCTCAACTACCGATCCCTTCTCCGGAAGCTCGTAGCCTCCTTCCACAGTGGCCAGACGAATGGTCGTATCGATATGGCTGTTTTCTTTCCCGAACCGCTCCACCAGCTCTTCCAACTCCAGTGAAATCTCACCCAATGCGGCCTGAGGTGGCAGGTGAAGATCAAGCCATGCCTCGCACCATTCGGGAACAGCAAATCCCGCCTGGGTGCTTAGAATATCGCGAATGTTATAGACCCCCTCGGGCCTCTTTTGCACCACATAGTGGGAGATTTGGATGAGGATGTGGAGCATGCATTCTATTGGATTTTGCCTCTGACTGGCCAGGGAGGCGTGCACCCTTCTCCCCCGGGTGCTTACTTGGGCCTCCATGTAGCCGTAACAACTCAGGCACGGACGAAGGTCGGTGGGCTCTGCAATAATCGCCCAGGGAAAATGATATTCATCCATCAAGCGCTCGGCGCCGTCTCCCTCTTCTTCCTCACCTACCACCATAACCAAGGCCACCGGGAGTTGCCGGTGACCCCCTGCCCACAAACTCAAATAGGCCTCTACCATGGCGGCACAGCCGCCCTTCATGTCAGCGGCGCCCAGGCCGATGATTAGATCGTCCTCTTCCTCATAGCCATATTGCTCCAGATCGTAGGCCACTACCGTGTCCAAGTGGCCGACGAGGGCGAGACGTACATCCCCTTCCGGCGGGACCACAATCAAGTTGTAGCGGCTGTCGTCCACTTCCTGGCGGATGACCGGTAGACCTTTTCTTTGGAGGTGGCCATGAAGGTAGGCAAGAATCTCCTCTTCCTTGCCCGAAGGACTGTAGATGTCCATAAGACGGCGTAATAGGCGGCGCAAACGCTGTGAGTCTATGGCGGAATCTTGTTTAATCATCCTTACTACGCAAACGGCGGGGTTGGGACCGCTCGTTTTCTTTCTTCCCCTTGAGCTGCTTCAGTTGGTCGTTGTTTGAACAGTTTATGTGCTATTCCTCTCCGCTGTAATCCGGGTTCTGTGCCCAGCCAGACAAGCAGGCCGTACTTCCAGGCAGACTGAGTCTTTTCTATTGTGGTGCCGAGGACAAAACCTACTATCTTTTCATCAATCTCTGCCACCAGGCAAAATTCAGAATCGCTCTGAAACAAACTTATTACCTCGTATTCGTCCCAGGTCCGATAGAGATTCGGCACCTCCCGGGCGGTAAAAATTTTTTCTCCAAGATGAAACACATCCGCCAGGTCATCGATCTCCATCTGACGAATTAGCACACTGCTTTTCTTCTTTTTATCTGAATCACCTTCATCCATGATGGTCATATTCCTCGCAGATTGCTTATTTGCCATCCTGTCTTCGGTTTGCAGATTACCAAGACAGGAAAACACTCTAGCCCGTATATTTCATGAATGACTTGCTGCGACCACGGATATGGCCGTCCTTCGTGGCGTCCTCGGGTGTCGGCCCCTGCGACGTACCGTTCAGGTACGCCTCGGAGCCAACCCCCTGCGGTTGCCAGGTGGTACGCCCATCTTCGTGGTCTCGCGACAGCAATTCATGAAATATACGGGCTATGGATATTATCACGCCTCTCCTTGTTAGTCGTCAACATTTCCACCGGAACAATAAATCACTTCTTAACAATCCGCCAGTGCATGAGCTATGCCTAAAATTCGGCTTGATTGTAAAAAAGTCAACCCCAGAAGCATGACAGGGTAAACGGTGAGAAGTAAGCGGTAAACGGTGAACGGCAAAAGACCAGTTACCTGCCTATTTGGCCAATTCTCTAATTCCCCAATTCTCTAATTTTCTAATTCTCTAATTAACCACCCGCAGGTTACCTCCTACCTGCTCTAGTAAAATAGGCCTACCATAACCTTGGCAACCTCCAGGGTTGATAATGGCTTTTTTTCCTTGCCAATGTTCCCCTTGTTCCTATAATCTATTAGCAGCTTGCAACTTTAAATATCCCTCTACGGCGCGCGCTCGAGACATCTTACCTCAGACCAGTTCGGAATTCGCACTGAAAATAGTTTTGATATCAAGTTAGATCAGTGGTCAGGCCATATTAAGCAAGGAAAGAGGCGCAAGCACAAGGCAATATTCAGAGAGCTGCGGGGAGAGTTGTTCTGAGATGTGGTGAGACATTTCAACTTCGTGAGCCAGAGGCTTCCTATAGCGGCCATTTTAAGGCCAAAAAGGCCAATATAGGTGCAGTAGATTCAAACAATAAGTGCAACGATATCCTTCTTGTTGTTGATATCTCTGGCAAACACCTGCTTCTGGAACGATTATCTTAAGGATTCAGATAGATAGCTTGGTCAGACCCCGATATGGCGAAGATTTATCACCGGTAGAAGAACTGATCCCTTTTACGGGGTTGAATAAAAGACAGGTTAAATAAATGTGCGCTAATAATAAAACCAATAATAAGTACACGTGGGATATAGCTAAAATACTCTTAGGCGCAATTGTTGGATTCTCGGTAAGCATTTTATCTCATAGTCTTTGGGACCCACCAGCGGTTGATAAGAGTGACGTCGCTGACGAGTGGGTAATTATAGCTAAGGATTCCTTAAACGAAGAAGAAGCCTGGAATTTTAGATATAAGTTTTATAACTTGCCAGCAAAAGGTCAATCGGGAGATTGCCTCTTTGGTTCAGATCAGGTGCATGTTGTTCGCTCTCTGTGGAATAAAGGAAATTGGGCAGTGGTCATAGACGCTTTGCCCGGCGAATCCGAGAAAGATGAAATGTTAAAACGACTCGAAAAAATTAAATTAGCTGGTTGCAAACAATACTTTACAAACGCATCAGTAAGATTTGTAAACAGTGAAGATTATTATAATATTTACAAGAGAAGACTGAGCCAGGAATAGATACGTTTAAGGTTATTATGATAACGAGGAAAATAATATTTATTTTCTTGATATTTTTGCTTTCGTCATGCTCAACAAGTAAGTTAACATCACCAAGCTTTCGAGGAATACCAGATGATATTGGAGCAATAAATACTAAGGAGGACTTGTTTCATGGCGCATACTCATGGCAAGTAGACGAATTCGAGTCGTTGTTAATTTTACTTGGTGTACGAAGTTATGCTTCATTATCACTATTAACAACAACAATTCTATCGAAAGAACTGCATAAGAAATATCTTCAACCGCGTGATTTTCGAAATTCTCCACAACTTGATCAGGCAATAGAAAAAACAGGCGCTATATTCAAAATATTGATGAAGGACGATAAAGCAATTTCAGTTGGATTAGACTATCTGGGTGTTCTTGATGTCAATCGCCAATTCGAAACAGGTGAAGGATTTCCCCTTGTTGAAAAATACAAAAGATATTTAGTTAGCATGGGGGTTCCGGTAGATGGAAAGAGTCTCAAGTCATTGAGGTATATTGTTTTTACAAGTACAAGTGAGCATATTGCAAGAAAATACGGAAAAGTAATTTTAAAGATTAATGATCGGCGCATGCGTGGTCTGTCTTTACCTTTATATTGTATAATGAGACATGGGGTTAAGTGCTTAATAGAAAAAAGAAATAAATCATACTCCGCACCACATGATTGGAATGAATATATTTTCCCCGGATATATCTCTTCTGATGAAGTAAGAGAAATCTTAATAGCGTATAGAGTTCCGAGGAATTATCAATATTCCTCGGTAGCATATCGGCTGATTACTTTACGTTATCATAATGATATAGTAGTCACTCTTGTACGTGAACGGGATCACGAAATAATTGCTGAATTTGCAATTGAAGGTAAGCGAGGCATTATGAGCCGTATATATGACGATTCTGATGCAATGACAGGAACATTGGCAGAGAAGATAGATAAATATAATGCAGAATCAGTTAAGACTTCAGAATCCCATAGACCTGACTAAATCATAAATTCAGAAGCATTTTTAACGAAACTGCGAAACGGTGAAACGGGTGAAACGGGGTCGGGCCACGGGAACTAATTGATATGAAACGAATAATTGCCATTTTTGCCCTCTAAAATAAGCCTATATTGAGTTTTTTGAAGGTAAAAACGGCGTTATTGCAGAGAGTCTATGGCGAGAGCGAAGCGGCATTATATCCCCGGATACATCTGGCATATTACTCATCGATGCCATAAGCGAGAGTTCCTCCTCAAGTTCGCCAAGGTTCGACACCGTTGGCTCCAGTGTCTGTTTGAGGCAACGAGGAATTGGGTACACGGGCCAAAGGCAGAAAAGTAAGGGAGATGGAAGGACAATTTGAACTTCGAGAGCCGGGAGCTTCGTATAAAGGCCATTTTGGCCACGAAAACGACGATATAGGCGCTGAAAACACCTACTTCTGGAACGATTATCCCGAGGAATCAGACAGATAGCTTGGTCCGACCCCAGTCCGCGATCCCAAGGTACCTTGGTCGGTGGGGAACAATGGCAAAGCTGAGACGTTCCTTTTGGCGGAGGAAGATAGGGCGATTTTAATAAGTAGCGTCCTTCATCTTCTCCCTCGCTTCCCGCCTTTCCAGCGCATGCTCATAGATCACATAGTACTTGTTGATGTTGCTGACGTATCGCACCGTCTCCCGTCCTACCATCCGCAGAACAGCAAGCTCCACGTTCCGGAACCAGCGATTGGGGTTGAGATTCATTGCCGAAGCCGTTTTCCGGGCCTGGCGGATCTTGGCCGGTCCAGCGTTGTAGGCTGCCAGGGAAAACCGCACCCGGTCACGCTCACGGATCTTCTTGTCGCTGAAGTACCGATCCCTTAAAAAAGCTAGGTACTTGACCCCCGCATGGACGTTGTTTTCGAGCTTGTAAACCTTTTCGATGGAGATATTGGAGTCGGCGGCGGTGGAGGGCCGAATTTGCATGAGTCCTACCGCTCCCTTGCGGCTTTTCTTCTTGGGATTGAGTTTTGACTCCTGGTAGGCCATTGCCAGGATCAACCGCCAGTCGAAGCCGTAGAGGTCAGCATATTTCTTAAACAAGGGCCGGAACTGTTCGATCTTTTTCCTGTTGTCTCCCTTGAGGGGATTTTTGACCCACCGATTTTTCCCGTAATACCGCTCGAAAAATATGTTACCCAGGAGCGTCCCCTTGCGATGTTTACTGATGAATTGATCCAGACTCTCTTTCAGTTTCGGATTGTCTTTCCGGACAGCCCAGGCAATCTTAGCTCCTTCGCGAAGCTTGATCTCCTCGTGGGCTTTTATGTTATGGAGCACTTTGGTCCAGATCTTGGCGATTTGGCTGTCAGCAACGGTCCGCTTAATGGCGCCGGTGTTGACCAGTTCCAGAATTTCCTCGGTCTCAAGACTTTCGTCGACCTCCACGACTTTCACCGGACGCATTTTTTTCTTTTTCAGACGGCGATTCAGGGCCGTGAGGCTCTCGTAGTAGCTACTACTCTTCCGAACGAAGACCCGCTTGCCAGACAGTCCGTAGGGGCTTTCTGGTGCTTTTACCTCCTTGTAGGTGACCAGAATTTCGTCAATTCCGCTCAGGTACGGTCGGGTGAAGTTTACCGTCTTCTGCCGCTTTTCGGTGATCGTCAGGCCGGCAGCCGCAATGTCTCCAAGGCCTTTCACCAGTCCTGGCAGCAGACGGTCCCGGGAAACCGGTATGAACTCGAAGGTCACTCTCAACTCACTGCGGCCAATACCCTTGTTGAGGTGCTTTTCGTACTCCTTGAGCAAAGAGTATTCGAACCCATAGACTTTTCCTTCTACCAGAAAGAAATTGGTCCGGTTCATGGTCGTCAATACGCGGATGTACTTCCTTTCCAGCAAGTTGGGTAAATCGTCTTTGTAGGTCTTAGACAGGTGTGCGTCCAGCGGGTGTTGATAGTCTTGTTCATCAGTAGCCCAAACCTGGCCATTTAATAGTAGAAATATGAGCACACCTATCAGGATTAAGCTGCCCGTTCTTAGTCTAGCAAAATAATATTTCATGCCGGCCTGCACTGCCTGTCTCGAGGGTAGTCGCGAGGGGCACGGACCCCGCCCATTTCATTTCTTTTATCCAAACCCTTTACATCCTGTATCCTCGACATGTCTTCTTGACGTTGGATAGTCTCTACAATGCTTTGGCTTTACCTCTTGAATGCGACAAATGTACGCACTCTTATTGGGTAACTTTCGCAACCAAGGACATCTTTCTACGTGTTCTCCTGTAGTTGGGCTAATCCATGCATAATACCACATAGATGGGGGTCCGGCCACGGGAACTAGTTGATATGAAATGAATAATTGCCATTTTTGTCATCTAAAATAAGCCTATATTGAGTTTTTTGAAGGCAAAAGGAGCCATGGGGCGCACCAAGGGCATGGGGGATAGAGCAAAAAGCATAGAGTAAGATGAGAAATTCTGTTCTGCACTGACCCAAAGGGCCTAACTCAACCCTGCTTTTCTCCCCCTCGGGCCCCGGACGGCTGGGACATTTTTCCCTTGCCAATGTTTCCCCTGTTCCTATAATCTATGAACACCTTGCAACCCTGAATCTCCTGCTACGGCGCGCGCTCGAGCGATCTTACCTCAGACCAGTCCGGAATTCTCAGTGAAAATAGTTTTGATATCAAGTTCAATAAATAGCTGGAGGAGATAGGGCTGGTTGGGAGGTCATGGCCCAGTATCAGATCTGAGAACAGGGAGCTCGTAGCCGCTTGCAAACATTGCAACTTTCTCAGGGCACGGAATTATGCATAAACTATAGAATGACCTGTTCGACAATATGAGATGATTTACGAAAAAGACACCATAATGTTCGTAGTGGGAGTGGACAAATATTCTTCGATTCCGCCAGATGGGTTTCCTAATAGATTTGCCGTCCTGACCTGGTTTAACCGTGATGGCTCAGTACCTCCTTGGCTTTTGCTTAGAGGGGCGATTACCCAAATATCAAATCATGTAGGTGCCGATTCGGTAGTTGCCGAGTACTGGCGCAGAAACCGGAAAGGACTGCTTAAAGGGAGGTGGGAAGAAACTAAAGTTCGAGAAATTACTTGGAGAAACCTTATGAAAAGCCCGACTAAAACCCTTATTAATGAAGGAGATTTCCCAGACCGCATCCGGTTTTTAAAGGGCGATACAGTATTATTGCATGAAGAATCAGAACGATGGGATTTAGTAGGTGGTCCCTACCCCTATCATGATTCTTGTACCCTCTCGTTTTTCAGCAAAACCGACATCAGCGATAAGTTGCGAGCCATTTTCATAGAGCAATGTTCTCTTTTAAATATCGCCGTTCATGAATAAAATTGAATCGAACCAGACAGTTGAGCTGACGGAGGGAAACGGGGTCGGGCCGAGTTAAGTAGGCAATATTCTGGGTAATGATGCGGAAATAGGGGTCGATTTCAAAGCCTAGAGGGGTATTTGGGTAGGTCAAAAGGGCATCCTAACAGGGCGCACGGATGGCGAGAGCAAAGAGGCATTTCATACCGGGGCACGCCTGGCACCTGACCCCATGACATAGGAGGGATACTTAGATGCCCAAGACTCGAAAAATACGCAAAGTTCTCAAAAGCAAACCGACGATTGAAGGAGCTGGCGTTCACCTGAAAAGGGTTTTTGGATTCAGTGAAGTACCTTTGTTCGACCCTTTCTTGCTTCTCGATGATTTCCGTTCTGATGATCCAGACCACTTCCTGAAAGGTTTCCCTTGGCATCCTCATCGCGGGATCGAAACCATCACCTATGTTCTGAAAGGGGACGTAGAACATGGTGACAGTCTTGGAAACAAAGGAATTATCAGCTCTGGAGATGTACAGTGGATGACTGCCGGAAGTGGGATCATCCACCAGGAAATGCCCAAAGGTGACGAAAATGAAAGAATGTACGGATTTCAGCTCTGGGCCAATCTGCCTTCTGGCGAGAAGATGATGGACCCGCGGTATCGAGATCTAACCAACAATCAAATACCGGAAGTCAAACTTCCTAATGGTATAACCATCAAGATCATTTCCGGTGAAGTATCCGGCATTCAGGGACCTGTAAAGGATATTGTAATTGACCCTGAGTTTTTTGACGTTAGAGTTCCTGCAAATACAGAATTCATACACCCCACGAGACAGGGTAATATGGCTTTCGCTTATGTTATTGAGGGCCAGGGGTATTTCTGCAAGGACAAGAACCCTTTCACCTACGAAGTGGAGGGAAAAAACTACTTTGACATTCAGCGCGATCCATTTGTCGAAAATGGAACGGTTGTTTTATTCGACGACGGTGAGGAGATAGTCGTCATCACCGAAGAATATGAAGTGAGGTTTCTCCTTATTTCCGGCAAGCCCCTTGGCGAACCTGTCGCTTGGTATGGCCCTATCGTTATGAATACACAAGAGGAATTGCAAACCGCTTTTGAGGAGTATAAGTCAGGGACTTTTTTTAAATATAAGGGATGAATTGGATCAAACCCTAACCTCATGCTTTACGGAAACGAGAAACTGGGCAGATAGTTTGGTCTGACCCCAATAGCAGCCAATAGCACCACAAGGTCCTCGTTTCAATACTTGTGCTTGGCACTTCGCTCTCCATTATTTTGTCCGGCAATAATATGACAGCGAAAACCAGAAGTGGGCCTTTGGAGCAATTGGTTCCATTGTGGGTTTCTGGCTTAGGCCGGAGTAGGCCTAACAAGCAAATGCAGTCGGACTACAAATTCCACTTCACTCCATTGACAACCAGTGATTTGCAACCTTAGGTGTACTAATCGGGGATTCCGACCATGACGACCGAAAACACATTCGACAGATATATACGGTTCGGCGGCGCTATTATTCTGAGTGTGCTAGCCATTGCTCGGACAATTGGCCCCGAATGGCAGGACCGTATGGACGGGACGTTTTTTGTCGTTCTGGGCGCCGCGATCTTATTGCTTCTGATCCCTATCTCTCGTCTGCGCCAACTCAAGGCTGGCAGCCTTGAGTTGGCCTTAGATAGACCTGAGGTAGCTGGCGCTATCGAGAGCCTAAACCTAGAGCGAGTCGAAGATGTACAGCTCCGGGCTGCGCTCAAGCGGACAGAATCACAGTTGCTCACTATCAGAAGAAGTCGTGTCTTGTGGATCGACGATCGCCCTGAAAAGCTTGTTGCATTGAGACGTTTACTCCGGGCTCTAGGTGTCAATGTGGTTTCCACCATTTCGAGCGAAGATGCCCGTCGGGTTCTATCTGCTGACAGCGACTTTGATTTGCTCGTTACCGATGTACAGCGAGAAGGAGATACGCATGAGCTGACCGGTGGCACTCCCATTCATGAAGGCACAAACTTCGTGGTGTGGTTGAGAACCAAACATAAAGATCCTGTCGTCCGCTCGATTCCTGTGGTGTTCTATGCCGCCTATGATTGGGATCGCCTCGTCAAGTTCACACGATCTGCTCGAGAGACGCAACCGGAGCCAGCTATGGCTAACTCAGTTCCCGATTTTATCGAGAAAGTCGTTAATGCTCTGGCAAAAGCCAGGGCTGCGCCGCTTAGCGTCGGCGGGGAAAAGGTGCCCACCTAGGCGCGAAAGGGCACCTGGCAGTGATGGGATTGGTCGACCGGGGTCGGACCAAGCTAATTGATTGGAATCAAATAAATATGGTTAAAAAATAGCCCTATTTTGGGGCTATATCGCTATTTTTAGCGGTAAAAAACCATTATTCAACTTGGTGAGGGGGGAGGGGCCTTTTCTAGAGAAAACATCATTGCAGAGAATTACACCTTCCAAAATTTGCATTAGCTTAACAAAGATTTTAGAGCAGGACTCCAAATAGATGTACGGAAACTTTTATTCAAAAAGTAAAGAATTGGAAATTCGATAAAATATCCGGAAAATAGAGTTTCTGAGATTATTCAATACAGACATGGAATTGTCCACCCTTTCGCGATACATTGAACATTAACAAAAGAAGGATACGTTCATATATTCGAGGCCATAGAAAAATCAATTACCGAATTTGTGCTTTTTATCGAAAAAAGGTATGCAATCAAAATTTAGAAAGATTAAAATGCCACATAACAAAACAAATTAACTAGGGTGTAAATTCCGTTGCGCTCTATTTGCACCGGATATTTGTAACGTTAGATTAAGAAAGGATTCGAATGGCAAATGGAACAGATCCTAACTCGGCAATAGCTGTTCTTATCGACGCAGATAATGCAAACCCATCAATCGTTGAGGGGTTGCTGGCCGAGGTCGCAAAGTTCGGTTCGGCCAGTGTTAAGCGCATCTATGGTGATTGGACCACTCCAAATTTAGCATCTTGGAAATCTATCCTCTTAGAGTTCTCAATCCAACCTATCCAACAATTCCGATATACTACTGGAAAGAATGCGACTGATAGCGCAATGATAATTGATGCCATGGATCTGCTTTATACGGGAAAATTGTCAGGATTTTGTTTGGTATCAAGCGATAGTGACTTTACCAGGTTGGCATCTCGTATTCGGGAGTCTGGCCTGTGGGTTTACGGTTTTGGAGAACGTAAAACGCCGCGCGCTTTTGTGTCTGCCTGCGACAGATTCATTTATACTGATGTTTTTGTTCAGTCCCGTGATAAAGTCATTGATGAGGTCTTAAAACCACATTCGAGCAAAAAACTGCGCAGTAACACTAAATTATTAAATTTAGTGCGTTCAGCAATCAACGCTGGGTCAGATGATACTGGCTGGGCGCAATTAGCCCCTGTTGGGAGCTACATTAATAAAACTGCGAACGACTTTGATCCTCGAAACTACGGCTTCTCCAAACTTAGTGGATTGATAAAGGCCATTGGTTTATTTGAAATAGACCGCAGGGGCAATCTCATTTATGTCAGAGATAGCCGTATAAAAGATAAAAAGTAATCTAACAAGCTGCTTGCAGTCGGATCCGTTCTACTCGCTCCGCTCACCCAGGACAGGCTCGACTAACAGTTTCTTTTGTTTTTCAGTGGTGAGCCCACAAGGCCGAACATCAACCACCGATCAGCCAGCCGCTGAGCTCAGCCGTTAGCGGCGCTTCAAAAACGTCTTGACGTTATAGCGTTAACGCGTTATATTACGGTCATGAAAACTTCACAGAAAAGAGCCACCATTTATTTTGATCCTGACATTCACCGGGCACTGCGAGTCAAGGCTGCAGAGACGGAGCGGTCTATCTCCGCCCTGGTAAATGAAGCTGTAAAGTTAAGATTCGCAGAGGATGTTGATGATCTAGCTTCCTTTGATGAGCGCGCACACGAACCCAACTTGCCTTTCGAAGACGTCCTGAAAGATCTGAAAAAGCGTGGCAAAATATAGGATTCTGATCAAGCCTTCGGCTGTAAAAGAAATCGAAGCGATCTCACAAAAAAAGCAGCGCCAGCGCCTTGTTGACCGCATCAGCAAACTCGCCGATAATCCTTGGCCACCAGGCTGCGAAAAGTTGTCGGGCCAGGACAAGTACCGTATTAGGCAGGGACGTTATCGAATTATGTACTCGATTGAAGATCAGGATCTTATTATCTACGTTGTTAAGGTCGGTCATCGAAAAGACGTATATCGTTGAGCCGGACAACCAGTCTATTCCATCCCGCTAACCAGTCGCCGCGGTCGGACCCGGTTACGCTCCTGCTGGAGCTTCGGCGCGGCCGCTGAGCTCGGCCGTTAGGCCGTATTCACTCACCTTTCAGATGAGGACAATATGACTAGAAAACTAATTTCCAGCGGGAGCCCTTACGAGCCGAGTATCGGATTCTCCCGAGCCGTGCGTGTCGGTAACTTGATCTCTGTCTCAGGAACGGCGCCAATCGGCCCTGATCGCCAAACTGTGAGCCCGGGCAATCCGTCGGCGCAAGCTCGGAGGTGCTTCGAAATAATTCAGGCTGCCCTGGAAGAGGCGGGCTCATCTCTATCGGCTGTGGTTCGAACCAGAATACTCCTGACGAACATCGATGACTGGGAGAAAGTGGCCGAGGTACATGGTGAATTCTTCCGAGACGTCCGTCCCGCCAGCACGATTGTTCAAGTATCGCGGCTTATCGACCCCGATTGGCTGGTTGAGATTGAAGCCGATGCGGTCATAGACCCCGATGCACCCTAACCACTCGCTGAGGTCGGACCCATTCGACTCAGCCTTTCGGCAAGACTTGTCGACGAGCTCAAGTCGTGTCGCTCACCGCTTCGCTCAGGGCCGCCGAGCTCGGCCGTTAGAGGGATAAAGATTGCAGCAACTTATCGATGATCTCATGAATTTTTCCGAGGCCATTCGATACGTGGCCGTGTATTTGGATGGCAAGCTCGAATCTGCGGCCAGGAGGGGAACACAGGGTGCGAGTAGCTCGGAGTCGGACAGGTATGAGGAGTTGTTGGTAAACCCTGGGATCCTGACCCTAGCGCGGCAACGGGGCAACATAGACTGCGGTGGCACCGAATATGTCTTGATCAGATACGGAAATTTCTTTCAGTTTGTTCTTCCTCTATCGAACGGGCACGTGTCGGTATGCCTCGAACCTGATGCTGAGCCAATCTCACTGGGAGCTCAAATTCGGGAAATTGTGGCTCGTCACTTGAGCTGACAAAGGTGATGGAATGACCGGTGAAACCCTCTAACCTCTCAATGCTGCAAACCCGGAGAACAGCTCCGCTGTTTCCCGGGAATTGATCTTGGTCCTTAGGTCACCACACTGGAGAGATAAGCGCATGAATAAGAAGGCATTTCAGGACTACTATCCGGATGAACTCAGCTATTGCTATGGTTGCGGTCGACTCAATGAACACGGTCTGCAGCTCAAGAGTCATTGGGATGGTGAGGAGACAGTTGCGATTTTTCATCCTAAGCCATATCACATAGCGATACCCGATTACATCTACGGCGGCCTGATTGCTTCGTTAATCGACTGCCATGGCACAGGCACGGCTTCGGCAGCGTCTTACAGGGAAGAGGG
>JARRNM010000081.1:0-11926 GCA_037384945.1 Deltaproteobacteria bacterium | reverse complement strand
TCACGCACGAGATGTCTCCGTCTATTTGATACTAGATGATATTGGTTCTTACAAGTTGTTCACTGGAATCGAAGGCAGAGTTTTCAGTGGCCCACCATCTAAGTATTCTCAGACCTCGACAGGTGGCGTTTTGGATGCTGCGGGTCACTTTTCTAAGAACGACGTGTGTTATGAGGTTTCTTACATAAGACCAGGTAGCAAATGGCCATTTGTAAAGGTCGAGGTGACTCAACACGGAGGTTCCCATTCGGACAAGTGGTTGGAACATGAACTGCAGAATGATTTCAGGAATTACTTTGGCTTGCCCGGCGATAGCTTCGTGATGAGGCAGTTAGATGGCCAGACCATAATGGCCTATGGGGCAGGTGGTTGGACCTATCGCTGGCTGAGCGGCAACAAAGCGATTCACATAGAATATACCGATCTCATGATGACCAGGCCTGAACCCCTTGAGATTGTTGGTGCTTATCTATCTAAGCATCCTTCCTCATTAAAAGAAATGACATCCTACGATCTTCGGACGTATGGCAATCAGGCTAAATGGATAAGAGATGAGATGGAACGAAGGCTGTGGTTGTGTGACAAGTGGTTTCAGGCCCAAAATGCAGACGACGTCGACATTGACCGAACACTGCGAGAAATTGGTGTCCACCTTGATGTGTTCTTGGATTATAGAGAGAAGTACTACGGGGTAAGTGCAACAAAGGAAAAAGAGGTTCTTGCCCAATATCTGTATACAAAGAATGCACATGCAATTAGCAACAAACTTGATCGTTACAAGCGGTGGTGGAGTAATAACAGAGGTAAAGCCATAGCGTTACCATGAAAAATCAAAGGCCTAACCAATCGCTGCAGTCGGACGGGGCAAACAGTTTCTCTCGATATTCAGTAGTGAGTGCGCATGATCAAACCTGAGCCCACCGATCAGCCCGGCCGCTGAGCTCGGCCGTTATCCGCCTTTCCAATAGACATGAAATTTAGATTCATAACCTTACAAATTGTTGTTACAGCGGTTTTCTTCTTTTCAGGGTCAGCCTTCGCTAAAGGGGCAGAAGATTTAAGATGGGAAGTCTGGCCGAAAATTAAAGGTGCAACTGCTACACTCGGAGATCAAAAACTTGCAGTATATGTAGACCCGATAAATCCAACACACATTGTTGTCTATCCCACTGCTTGGTTTATTAGACGCGAGAGTAATATGGTTCTTCTGCCCAATTGCGTATTCAAATTATCTACAGGGAAACTCTTGCTCGATAGGACTTGTAGAAATGAAAAGGGGTTTTTGCCAGGGATTGAGTGGTCAGATCCTAAGATGGGCATTAGTTGGGTTTCATGGATATTTCGCAGACCGAAATTTACCGAAACAACCATCTCGATTTGGACTGGCAAAGAATGGTTGCATATCGAGGGTTTGCCGAACTTGGATGACAAATGATAGGTGCGGCGCATAACCACTCGCTGCAGGCGGACGGGGCAAACAGCTTCTTTCGTTTTTCAGATGTGAATGCGAAAGGCCGAACATCAGCCACCGCTCAGCCCCGCCGCTGAGCTCGACCGTTATGTGATCGAGTAAATTTGCTAAACGGCAGGCTTTCGGGTATTCTAGGAGCATTCGGATCATAGGAGGTTAGCTTCATGACGACAATCACGGTGCAACTCGACGACTCCAAGGCTGCTCTTCTTCAAGAGAAGGCTGAAAAATATGGTATTTCATTAGACGAGTTTGTTACGGCTTCCATCGAAGATTTGCTCGCCCAGCCTGAGCCTGAGTTTGACGCTGCGATGCAAAAAGTATTGTCCAAAAACAGGGAGCTATACGAGCGGTTAGCTTGATGCGCTATCTTTCTCTCGTCGAGATTTTTGAGCTGCACGAAGCGATCATTGATAGTACGGGCGGCGCACGTGGTATTCGTGATGTAGGGGCACTGGAATCCGCAGTTAATCAACCTCGCCTTACCTTTGACCAAGCTGATCTCTATCCAGACTTAGTTTCCAAAGCCGCGGCTCTATGCTTTTCCCTTGTCATGAACCACCCCTTCATTGACGGGAATAAGAGGACTGGGCACGCGGCGATGGAGACTTTCTTGGTTCTCAACGGCTCCGAAATAGAAGCCAATGTTGATGAGCAGGAGCGGCTTATTCTTGATCTTGCTGCAGGCAAACTTACCCGTGAAGAACTCACATCCTGGCTCAACGATCACATAACCACTCGCTGAAGCTGACGGGCGAACAGCTCCGCTTTTTCGCCTGCAGCTTAGCTCGGCCGTTGGGTGGTAAGGAATTAGGACATGTTGCGCAATCACAGCTACATTCTTGCAGTAATCGTTATCTTTAGGCTTCTGGCCTCTCCAGTGCTTGCCATGAGTAAAGCGCCTGGTAATTTCGAAAGCCGATTGGCAGGCCTGGATGTCACCTCAAGAAATGTTACGAAGATAATAATTGTCGGGAATGAACATTCCTACACTAGTGGCATAACTGTCACTATCGAAAATCGGGTCATCATTGAAAAGATCTTCTCCTTTTTCAGTGGCGCAAGACAATATGAACACTGGGTAGCCTCAGGCTTCTGGGAAGTTCAGATCTTTACAAAATCCTCGACGAGTCCCGCGCTTGTTCTCTACGTCAACGAAACTGATCTGACGCAACTGCAAAATGATAAAATCGGCTATCACTGTAAGGGACTTGATCGGTACCTTGGGAGCCTTCTAGAGCCGTTCGCGAGGGAGATATCTGAGGGCATGAGATCTCCGTAATGTAAGATGTGCCAGTGCCGCCCAACCACTCGCTGCAGTCGGACCGGGCAAACAGCTCCGTTGACTTTTCGGACTGAGTTCGGAAGTTTCTAGCTCAGCAAGGCATCAGCCCGGCCGCTGAGCTTGACCGTTGGGCGTTTCAAGTCGGATAACTCAAGCATTTTGGTTTTTAGGTCGTGGTCGTGGTATAGTATTTGGCATCTCCGAAACCATCGCGTTAGAGGTTGTGCCCATGAAACAATTCAAGATCGTTGTAGAAAAACATCCAGATACATACGTAGCGTATCCACTGGGTCTGAAAGGGGTTGTCGTTGGCCAGGGAGAAACATATGAATCAGCCTTGGCTGATGTAAAATCTGCGATTCAGTTTCACATAGAAACCTTCGGCCCTGAAACCCTGGAAATCGATCCACCTATTTTGGAAGCATTCATAGCAGAGGCTGGGGTGCCTGTCTGATGTCGAAATTCCCTGTGGATGCACCCATCCGGGAAATTGTTAGGGCGCTGGAACGTCTTGGATTTGAGTTGGTCAGGGAAGGTAACCATATCGCGATGGTACGTGAGAATCCTGACGGCAGTCGCACACCTCTGACCATGCCGAACCACCGAACGATAAAAAGATCAACCCTCCGTACCATCCTCACACAATCAGGAATCTCCAGAGAGGAATTCTTACAGGCGTACAAAGCATAGTAGTCAATCTGTTTGGTTTCGGAAAGTTACGGCACGCCCAACCACTCGCTGCAGTCGGACCGGGCAAACAGCTCCGTTGGTTTTCCGGACTGAGTTCGGAAGTTTGTAAATCAACCACCGCTCAGCCCCGCCGCTGAGCTCGGCCGTTAGGTTGCACCAAACGCGAACAGAGAGTATATTATTGCTATTATTTCCAAGGGAGTCATAGCAAAATGAAACTTAAAGTAGTACTGGAACCTAGTGATGAAGGGGGCTACACGGCTTTTGTTCCAGCTCTGCCTGGGTGTATAAGTGAGGGCGACACAAGAGAGGACGCCCTTGCGAACATTCACGAAGCGATCGAACTCTACCTGGAGCCTGTAGATGACGATCTTCACTTTCCCCCGGATGCAGAACTTCTGGAAATCACCTTATGACAAAGGTTCCCAGCCTTGACTACGAAAAACTTATCAACGCTCTTCGGCGTGATGGGTGGGTCGTAGTTCGGCAGAAGGGGAGCCATATACGCCTTCATAAACGAACTCCCACTGAAATGCTCAAGTTGACAGTCCCGGCGCACCGTCCTATCAAGAGGTCAACACTATCCCACATTCTCAAACATGCTCGTCTCTCTGTGGAGGATCTACGAGAGCTTTTGTAGTGCAACCTAACCACTCGCTGCAGTCGGACCGGGCTAACAGCTCCGTTGGTTTTTCTGTGCTGAATTCGCAAGGTTGTCAAACAGCAGCGCATCAGCCCCGCCGCTGAGCTCGGCCGTTCTGCCGCTTGAAGAATAGCTCGCGTTACGTGACTGAAAAAGATATAATGTTGACTGCTGTAGCCTGTCCATTCAGAGAGGTACGGAAATGAAAGAACTCACGAGAATAACATTTGATCCAGGTGTGATGGGGGGCAAACCTTGCATACGTGGCATGCGTGTGACCGTCGGGATGATTGTTGGGCTTGTCGCAACTGGCCATACCAAAGAAGAAATACTCGAACTCTATCCCTACTTGGAACCAGAAGACATTGATGAGTCCCTCACCTATGCAGCTTGGCGCGTCGAAGAGATAGACGTTCCTGTTCATCCGGCCTCTGTATGAAACTCCTCATTGACATGAACCTCTCCCCCGAATGGGTACCAGTTCTCAAGGAAAGGGGCTGGGACGCGATACATTGGTCCAGCATTGGCGATCCCGGGGCGCCTGATCGTGAGATCATGACATGGGCAAAGGCCAATGGGCACATCGTCTTTACTCATGATCTGGATTTCGGAGCGATCCTTGCGGCCACGAAGGCAGAAAGTCCAAGCGTTTTTCAAATCCGTACGCAGGACATCAATCCCCGCCACATAAGCGATCTCGTAGTTTCGGCGCTGAGCCAGTTCAAAGATCATCTTGAGGTGGGCGCCCTCGTCAGTGTTGACGAAACAAAATCCAGAGCTCGCATTCTTCCCTTACAAGAGTAGATTTAGAGGGTTTAGCGGCAGAACCAATCGCTCCAGTCGGACCGGGCTAACAGCTCCGTTGGTTTTTCTAGACCGAGTTCGAAAGGCAAGACGCAGGCATCGGGTCAGCCCCGCCGCTGAGCTCGGCCGTTAGGCCTAACAAGAGAATGGAGGTCATATGAAAAAAACTTTCATTACCACAATAGTAGCAATTTTTTTCTGTTCTTATGTTTTCGCAGCTGAAATTTATCAATCGAATATAAATGGAAAGTGGGTGATTACAGCTGTTACACAAACACTATCTTCGGATCCAGAACCTTGGAGATATTCTCCGCAATCATGGGAGTTCAAATCTCATGGTGTAATGATATATACGAGCGGTAACACCTCAAGAAAAATGAAATATATGATCGAAGATAAAAATATTAAAATAGATTCCCTTGGTTTTATAACTATCTATAAAGTTGAGTCATATCAATATGATCAAATGATATGGCTAAATACAACCATGAATAACTATTACCACCTTAAAAGAAGCAATTAGAAATATGAATATTAAACTTTTTAGCATAACCAAGCGGAAGAGCCAGACGGGAAAAACAATGCGGTTTTTCGCTAATGCCGTGCTTTCTTGAAAATCCTGTGGGCGGCTGCTTAACAGCGACGTTAGGCTTTGAAAGGGTCCGGACATGAAAGATATTGCTCAGCAACTTCGCGCCATTATAGAAACGGTCGAACCTCAGTTATCTCGAATGAACTATGCTGAAATGGGGTTCAAACCCACTCCACACGAGTGGTCAAAAAAAGAGATTCTCGGGCACCTAATCGATTCGGCCGCAAACAATCACCAACGATTTGTAAGAGCTGTGAACAAAGTTGCGGCTGAGTTTCCAACATATGATCAAAATGAATGGGTCAGAATTCAGCGACATAATGAAAGGCCTTGGCCGTCCTTAGTGGCACTCTGGTCTGCATACAATAATCATCTGAGTCATGTAATCGAATGCATTCCAGCGGATGCCGAATCATCCATGTGCAATATAGGGAGTGAAGATCCGGTCCCTTTGCATTTCGTGATAAAGGATTACCCTCGTCACTTACGGCATCATCTCAAAGATATACTGGGCGAATAGGCCTAACCACTCGCTGCAGTCGGACGGGGCTAACAGCTTCGTTGGTTTTTCAGTATTGAGTGGGAAAGGTCAGACACCATCCTTCGTTCAGCCCCGCCGCTGAGCTCGGCCGTTAAGGAGCAAAGATGAAATGATGCAAGGTTCCATACCCATTAGATTTATCTGCTTCGTGGTGGCAACTCTGTTCGTGTTTACCTCGGCTGTGCAGGCCAATGCCGGAGTACGGGTCGCCATGGCGGATGACCTCGAGCCGGGGCGGCACTTCTTGGTGAATGTTAATATCTTGTACCGAGGGATTGATAGTCCCACCACCCATCAACTTGCCAGTTGCTTTTTGACAAGAGGCGAGACAAAAGACATCACAGTATTGGCAACCATACCGTTTATCTACGATCATGTGTATGCCTATGCCCTTCATCCCGCCTATCTTGGAGATGGCGCCCGATCAGACAAGATGCCCTTCGCACTGCGCACTGTAATGCTGTCGACCCTGCGGCCACAGAGTTGGAGATGCTTACTGGATAGCGGTGCTGCAGTTAGGAGCAATCGTCCCCGCATCGATGCGAGGTATCCTGCGGAGGCGGGTGAAAGGGTTGTCGGCATCATCCCTGGCAACATTAACAGGCACTTCTACTCTATCCTATGGGAATACCTACCTGCCTTCGATCGCGCGGGTATCCAGGAGGATCTGAACCAGTATTTACCTCTTCTAAATGATATGGCTGCTTTTGCTCACAGCGAACAAGCTTACGAAAATAGAATGGCCAACATGAAGCGGTTCCTTGGCAACAAAAGCGAGAAATATGTCGAAATCGTGAAAAAGATCATGAAGCGAACACAGATGGAACTGGACCAGCGACTTGATGAAATCAAAGCATGGTTGGGAGTGGAACAGGGCAAGAGGGTACGTATGCACGAATGGATTGCTCATTTCTATAAGGCTGATTATGTCTACCGAGAGATGATGGATAATTCAGACCACAAACGGATAAAAGAGTGGTTGGAGGAAAAGCATTTTGGTCGCGTTAAAGAACGGAAGCTTCGGTGGACGAATCCCAAAACCGGTGTTGTCTATACACTAGACCTTTCAGGTCCTGGCAATGTCCTAACGGTGGATCTGAATCCGTTTTTCCATCTAAAAAACCGACAGCGGTATATGGCGAAGTGCTATCCACATTTTCATAGAAATGAAAGGGGGATTTGGGAATTTGGGAGATTGAAATAAGATGTAAAGGTTTAAATATAGGAATAAAAGGTGAGAATGCTTAACATGACTTTGCAGGGGATGGCTTACAGCCACCGCTGAGCTGAGTCGTAAGTGGGAAACAGAATGCGAAGGAAGAGATTCGAACATCAAGCATATGTTCTGTGGTTTGCAGCTATATTCCGATTATGACAAGTTGAAAAAACGGCATAGTGAACATCACGAAATTGACGTTTTGTCCCGGCAGTGCTTTTCCAACAAGAATCTCATCGAGCCGTTACGTTAAATATGTATGCGGTTCACAATTCCTGGTTGCTCGGAGACCTGCTATCCAGTGACATTCTCATGAGCGCCTTCGATGCAGCTGATTTGGAAGTTGACTTCAACGTTTGCCGGGACCGACGCTCTATACGTGTTATGGCAATTATAGACCACAACTTATGTCCGTTAGTAGGGTCTGTTTTGGTGCAAATATGTACTTTTGCGAATTTCAAGACAAGTCCGGGGACCAAAGAGTATTAGACAAGGGCCACTTAACAGCTGGCTGAACGACGGACCGGCTTCCAGCGCTGTCGCGCTTCCAGCCAGCCGGTTGGCCATGCGTTATGTTTCAGACCAATGAAGAGCGATTACGAAACACTGATTCGCACGGAGGCGGCTAACCCCAGGCGGCTTCACCAGAAAATTCACGAGACGCTTCCGTACCGTCGCAAACACCGCAAGGGATACAAAGATTGGAAAGCTGCGTGCGAAGCATTCCACAGTTACAAATCACCGCTATTTCCATATATTCGTCGCGCATACGAAGAGAAGCACTATGCGGACGAGGATATTCTGGAATTTGTCGTTTGCTTTCTTGAGCTGAACCCATGGTTTTTCAACTCTGGCTACTTCAAGGAGAAAATGCTCAGGAAGTTAGGGAGTTCGACCTTACCAGAGCACTTTGAGCGTCGCCTCCGTGATGTCTTGTTGGACGCTGTGGATCGGCGCGGATCCAGAGAATTCAGGCACTACTGTCGTCTCGCCGCGAGAATAGCCGATCAGGAGCTCGTCGATCGACTTTGCCAGGCCAAACGCGGAGGTGACGAGAAGCGGGCTAGACGAGCGAAAATGATGCTTCATTACATAGAGCAACACGCTGAAACATAACCATTCGCTGCAGTCGGACCCATTCGACGCACCTTTCGCTTCGCTCAAGGTTTGCTCAGGGCCGGTGAGCTCGGTCGTTAGGCCTCTACAAATGAAGCAAGGTACATTAATATTGGCAGTTTTCGTAGGGCTTCTTACCTCCCCTTTGTTGATGCAATCTGCCAGTACCTCTTCAATGCGCACAGTCTACGTCTTCAAGCTTGACGGCACGAAGCACTGTGAACCTTATGCAGGTGTGAGCGTGGAGTCAATGGCACTTGAATTGCGGCATGCTGGTGTTGAAGTCTTCTCTAGCAGAAAAGGGTATGACGGTCGCGAGGGGATTGCCATCTGCGGTGAACCAACTGGCCAGATCAACATCTACGAAATCCTTTCTTCGGATTTAGCATCAGCCCTTAGCATGGGTTTTAAAAAAATGCCCGAAAGCTGGATTAGACATAACTCTGGGGACAGAAAAAGGCCTAACCACTCGCTGCAGTCGGACGGGGCAAACATTTCCTTTCGTTTTTAAGTTGTGAGTGCGAGAGGCCATTCACCAGCCACGGCTCAGCCCCGCCGCTGAGCTCTACCGTTAGGCCGTCGAAGGATTGAGAATCATGGACACATGGAAGTTCTACGACATCACTCACCGTGAACATGTGGTATGCAATCCCACGAGCCAGGAAAAACTGACGCGTCTCGTGGAACTTCTGCGCCTCTCGACGAACGCGCAGGTGGTTGACATTGCGTGTGGTAAGGGCGAGTTCCTGATTCGCTTGGCGGAAGCCTATGGCGCTCGTGGCATGGGCATCGACATTTCTCCTTTCTTCATCGCCGATGCAGAGAGAAGGCTCAAGGCGCGGGCACCGAGTGCTGACATCACCTTCACTCAGATGAATGGTGCGGATTTCAAGCCAGACGAGCCGCACAGCTTAGATCTGGCGTCATGTATCGGTGCCAGTTGGGTCTTCGGGGGGCATGCTAATACTCTCGAAGCGCTGATCAGCATGGTGAGGCCCGGCGGCTGGGTGATCGTGGGAGAGCCATACTGGCAGCAGGAGCCGTCAGGGGATTACCTAGAGGCATCGGGGTGCGCGCGAGAGGACTTCGGGAGCCACTCCTCGAATGCAGAAGCCGGAGAGCGGCGAGGAATGGAGCTCGTTCACACCATCGTGAGCAGCAAGGACGACTGGGACAGGTATGAGGGCCTCCAATGGTTCTCGACAGCCGAGTACGCTCGCACCCATCCGGATGATCCGGACTTGGCGGAGGTGGTTGAGCGCGTGAGAAAGACGAGGGCGGCATACCTGCGTTGGGGGCGCGACACGCTTGGTTGGGCGATCTACGTGTTTAGATCGCGCTCTGCGGCCTAACAAACGGATGAACGCGAGCCGGAACAGGCCGGCTGGCTTGCTTCGCTCGGTCACGTTTACTGCCGGCCACGTTATCCGAGACGTTAGAGGGCACTGCTAAAATTAAGTGTGAAGAATAGACCCACATTCCAGATTTTTCTACCCCTGGCGCTATTTGCCTTAGCTCTGTTGACAAGTTGCGTCACCAAGGACGAGCCACACCCTAATACTATCGTCCTGTCCTATGCAGAGCTTGGGCCGCAGGTGCTGGTCTATGAACTAATCGGCTATGAGTGGTACCAGTGGAACAACCACGGTGATTCTGACCCGAACACAATTGATGATGTGAAAGTCGTGGTTTACAGGAATATCCCTCTTGAAAAAGTGGAGGAGATCTACCCTGTAATAAAGGGCAAACAGGACTACCGTTATCTAGATTATGAAACGGCAATTGACTACATCAACAAGAATATAGATAAGCCTTATCTGGAACATCTCGGACGCACCAAGAGAAAGATCATTGCTCGGCTAGGTTCTTGACAGCTCGATGGCAAGACATGCTGATACGCCCTCTAACCACTCACTGCAGTCGGACGGGGCTAACAGCTCCGTTGCTTTTCTGGACTAAGTTCGAAAGGTCAACGCAGCACCCACGCATCAGCCCCGCCGCTGAGCTCGGCCGTTAGCTGCTACTTCAGCCACGATTCCGAGTAAAAGGAGGCAATTAATGGCTTTAAATCTCAAACTCGAACCTTTTTCAAATTTTTAAAAAGTAAAGCTTTTCAACAAAGTGTTAAATTATATGGAACGAGAATTCGACACATTGAGTATAAACGATTGGAGGATCGAACTTTACCAAGTTGAAGATGACGAAACTGCACTTAGTAAATTTTTGTCACTAAAATTCACTGATGACAGAGCTCCCGAACAGATTATGAGCGTTGATGGCAGTTACAGCGGAAGGAATTTCAGAGTAAATGTAGGCATTAATGCGGATGGAACTCTTCCTTATAATTTGGAGATTTCAATAAATGCTCCATTTAATGATGTTGCTGAATATAAAAAGGCTTTTGTGGGTAAGAAATGGGAATTAAAATCTGGCGATAAAGCCAAAGCAAAGCAGCTTAATAAATTAAAAATGCCGAAAATTATTTGGAAACATCAAAAAGCAATGGGAATGATTTACCGCAATATTATCATACCTTTTCAAATTATTTCTGACCCCAAAGGTCAGTCAAAATCAATATGGATAGTTACTTCAGGCTATCATAGATCGTTGGCTGGTACTGGACCTAAAATCGGAGCTTATTTGGAAGCAGCTAACAAACTCGAGGCTTTTTTAAATGAATTGAATTGAACGAACAGCTAACCATCGCATTAACACGGACTTGGCTCTCGCTGCCGCTCCAGCCAAGCCGGTTATGCGTGCGTTAGGCCGATCATGAAAAACTAATGGAGTGACCGAAATGAGAAAAGCTGTACCACTATCAATAATTGTTATATTGATGTGTATACTCAATACCCTGGCATATTCTCAAGAAACAAGAACACATGACGACGCCATTCGTTTTGTCCAAAGATGGCTATCATTGATAGACGAAAACAAATACCTGGAAACTTGGGGCTCATTTTCTGACATTTTTAAGAAAACCACTACAAAAGAGCAGTGGCTTGATGACTTAGACGGGTTTCGAAAGCCCTTGGGCAAATTGGTAGAACGTAAACTCCTGTACGTGACGGAATCTTCTGACGAGCACCTTGGAAAGTATTTGATCGTGCAGTATCAATCTCTATTTGAAAACAACACATCTAAGGGAGAGGCTATTTCAGTCATAAAGGATAGCAAAAATGGATGGAAAGTATTGGGGTACACAATATTTTGATTTGGCCTAACAACCGGTTGCAGCGAACGGTCCGCTTCGCGCACCGCCGCTGAGCTCAACCGTTCTGCGGCAAACAAAGAATGAAAAAGTCAAAGTCTAACATAAGACTAGATCGCAACAGACTTATCCTTCTGGTGCTTGCCATCTTGCTGTACATCTCCGGGTATTTCGTGGTTCGTACTGAGAAGCTCCTGATTCACAGGGTCAGTTTTCGAACAAAATCGAATTCAGAGAAAGTCTATCATCACAGAATAATTGGCGGGGACTTCGGTGTCCCTATGCTGCGGGGTTCCGCGCCATGGATAATCACTGATGTTGCCTATTATCTCTATTGGCCTCTTCGACTTGCGGAAG
>JARRNM010000080.1:0-23170 GCA_037384945.1 Deltaproteobacteria bacterium | reverse complement strand
TCGAGATTATCTCCGGTGAAGACTTAAAAAACTTGCGCGAGTCTCAGGGACTGGAGCTGCAAGATATTCATCGGATCACCAAGATCAGCCCCACCGTCCTGGAAACCATTGAAAGGGATGACATAGCGAATCTCCCGCCAAGAATTTACCTGAAGAGTTTTCTGAAAGCCTACGCGGAAATACTACAAGTTGATACAAACAGAATTGTGCAGGGATACCTCAAGAATATAGGAAAAGGCTGAGCCTGGAATAAGCCAGCAGGCAGTTAATTATAGAATTAGAAAATTAGGGAATTAGCTGAAGCCGTCCGGTCCAGAGATCGGAGATCAGCCTCCGGCCCTCCAGGGCCTACAGCCCCGAGGGAGGTCAGAGAATAGAAAGATATGGGTTGATATCTTCCCTATAACGTACAACCAATAATGAATAACATCTGGTACCGTTCACCCTTTACAATCTGACCATGTAGCGGCTCGACAAATCAACGAATCGACGAACCGCACAGCCCTCAGGGAAGTGAACCCGCGAAACAAGTTGAGTTTTCTCTGCCTGTTGCTGGCTGAATTGGTCAGAAGACCAAATCGGCTCTGTTCATTTGGCCAAATTTGGCCAGATGACAACCCTGCCGAATTTCAAAGCGTACCAGCCAACTTATTGAGATCGTGTACTTAAACGCTCTTTTGTCATTTTGGCACTCTTCCTGCCTATACAAGTAAACGAGGAGCTGAAAGGTAGCCTTGACACCTGCTGATTTTGCTCTCACTTGGTTGCGCCCCCATCAGCCATCCGTGCCCGGTTCGGTGGGGGCTTTTAGCAACATACTGTTTTCTTCTTTACCCACTGCCTCTACGCCTTTGAGCTCTTGGTTTCACCGACTGGTCAACTGACAAAGTGTCTTAGAGACTTTGGTGGATAACCACCATCAACAAACAGGGTGATCTATGAAACAAGAAAGACGTTTTTATCCCAGAGCTAAAATAGCCTGGCCCGTGGAGATGAAGACCCATAGGGGAGTAATGGAGACTAAATGCAGTTTTTGACATGAACATAAAGATCCCCAACTCGAACCAGAGTATATCAGCTAAAGCGGAAGTCATATGGTCGAATAGATGGGGCCCGGATGACGAAATTACCCCACGCGGCATGGGGGTTCGCTTTGTTAAAATTTCCAGTGAGGCTCGGAAATTTATTGCCAGAGCTGCCTTGAGCTACCTCAAATCGAAAGAAATAGCGCCCGAACTGTTCCAGACGTTAGAGACCCTAATAATAGATATTAATCAAGAGGAGCTAAAAGTCGCCTAAAGCCGAGTTATTATTTCCTTGCAAGGCTGTTTTTTGAGGTTAGTCTTTCAACCTTAAGCGCTGAGTTACAACTTGATTGCGAAGGTCACGCAGTGTGTAGTCTGTATCTTATCGTAGCTGCTTATTTTATGTCTGTTAAAACTAGTCATGTAAATTTAAGTGGATTTACTGATATTTATTTTCTGGCTACATTGAGCTAAAAACTGGTTATCTGTTACTTTTTATAATATTCTTTTATACTGTTAAAAAATAACTGTTAGTTATTTTACTGGGGAAAATTCCCTCCTGCCGGGTTATAAAATGCTGGAATAGATAAAGTGCTTGAACGAACGGGTAGCAAGGCTACAAGACTGGCTCCTGTCTGGATTCTGATGGTGGAACTTCACCCGCAAACAGTTACATCCGAAAGAGTGGATTTTGCCCGAGAAAAGGGGGCGTTTTGATGCCTTTGTCTTCTCCCTCACGACTGTACAAAGGCAGGTTGCATATTCTCGCTGTGGATGATGATCCAGAGATTCGAGATATACTCCATGAAATCCTCACTCATCTGGGTCACACAAGCGTTACCGCAGTGGACGGCCTAGATGCCCTGGAAAAATTGAGCGAACACCATTTTGATATGGTGATCACCGATCTCAGGATGCCCCGGATGGACGGAATCGAGCTCATCAAGAGAATTAAAGCTGGCTTTGACGATGTGGACGTTATAGCTCTCACAGTGTATGGAACTGAGTATAATTACACTGAAGTTATCGGGGTCGGTGCCAGCGATTTTATTGACAAACCGTTCAATGTTAACGAGCTAGAGGCAAAAATCAACCGTATCATCCGGGAACGCAGTCAGCGAGCTGAGCTCAAGCAGCTTTCAACCCGTGACGGACTTACTGGCCTTTACAATCGTAGATATTTTGAAAACAATCTGAGACACGAGGCAATTCGCGCTTTCAGACAGAATTACAACTTGTATCTTCTGTTCATAGATCTGGATAACCTCAAAGGATACAATGATTATTATGGTCATCAACAAGGAGATGACCTGCTGAGACAGTTAGGCAAAATGATATTAGGTAATATCCGTAGAGATGTGGACACGGCGTACCGTTACGGAGGGGACGAGTTTGCAGTTGTCCTCCCCCATGCAGGGCGACAACAGGCGCTGATGGTGGCTGAGCGGCTCTTCACCGAGTACAACAAGAGAGATCTTACCCTTACCAGCTTGAGCATCGGTCTGGCCAAGTTGAAGGGGACTGATGATACTTTGGAAGGAGACCTTCAAACCTTTATAAGAGAGGCTGATCAGGCACTGTATCGCGCCAAGACCAGCCCTGGCAATCAACTGTGTGACGATCAGGGTAAGTCGTACCTCCCTGTCTCACCATGAGAATCCTGAACCCATGCGGGTACGGTAAACTGTAAGCGGTAAACCGTCCGAACCGTTTACCACTTCCACGGCTTCTACGATTTAACTTGTGCTCTAATTCCCCAATCCGCAATCTTCCGTGCTCTTGGCACACTATATGCTATTTCTTCGCATAGGACCAAATCCTATCGTAGGAAAAGGAAGATGAAAGTGAGGAAGGTTATTTGCTTAATCTTTTTTGTCAGTCTCACTACCATTTCGCTTGCTTCGTCCGATCAATCCCCTGTGATCAACAAGGATCAAGGCATCATTGTTCTCCCCCCGAAAATGAAAAAGGCTATTGAAGCTTCTAATCCGAGTTTTGCTATGTGGAAATCGGAAGATTACACACCAACGATTCTACATGAAGATCATCAAAAAGATAACCGACGGAAACTTCCCTTTGCTTTAATTGTCGATGCGAATGAGGATAATATAGCCGACGTTATTCTCGATGGACATGATAATGAAAGAGCTCTCCTTCTTGGGGTTATATCGAAAGGCGACGAATATCGAGTGTTAATCATCGAAGAAAAAAAGTTGGTCAGCCCGGGAACAATCGAAAATGTGTTTGAGGGAAAGAAGGAATATGGGTTGAGCTATTTTCTCTGGACTCTAGAAACAAGAAAAGAAAGAAAAGAAAAAAAGGAAGTTTTTATGATCGGATATCCCCAGCAAACGGCAGCCGACGGCGAGTTGCTGAATGATGGTAGTTTTGCCATATACAGTTATTTCAATGGAAAATTTTATGTCGAGTACCTCACCTTGTAGTTTCGAGTAAGCAGTGAGCGGTACGAGATGTTATTCCTTATTGGTTATATGTTATACGGAAAATATCAGCCTGTAACTCGGTGTATCTGACCTCCCTCCGGGCTGGAGGCCCTACAGGGCCGGAGGCTTATCCCCGATCTCTAGGACCGGATGACTTCACCCATTGGGCCATTTGACAAACTGACGAATTAACTAATTTCCCAATTCTCTAATTTCCAATCAAAAAGTGGTTAGTGCTTACTGCTTAGTGCCTAGTTGAAAGGCTGCCATCTGTCCTCTGCCGTCTGTCCTCTGTGCTTTCTCTTTTGGCCAGAATTCTTCCACTGCCTGTCGCATAAGTTTGCCAATGGCCATCTTCTGAGGACACCTTTGCTCCGCTTTGGTGTAGTCGAGACTGGCTATTTCAGCCCTAATCCTCCGGGGTACTCTGCTAAAGAGCTGGGCAGCACGCTCGTGGTTGCCGTAAGTGCGGCTATACATCAAATAGCGCATTACGTCACCAATGGGAGCGATGCCATCGGTAGCTGATTCGCAGAGGTCGGTACAGCCGGTGCAGTAATCTGAACGTGTTTCTTGGGCGTATTTGTGCAACAATTTTTTGTCATGCAAGGAAAGCCTCGTTTGATTCATGGCGGCGGCAACATTAGACATGAGAATGGTGAGGTTAGGCATCTCTGTGCAGATGCAGGCAATGTTGGGATTTTCCCAAACCGCCTTGAGCTTGGCTTGAGCGTCGGTATATCCTTTCTTCAAGAAGTGTCCGGCGAGCTCCAGCTCGGTCTCACTGCTGGTCCTCACCGAGCCTCCACCCTGAGTTTTCATGGCGGTAAGGCCGATGCCTGCCCTTGTACACGCATCCACCGCCCTTTTCATCCCATCGCTATGCATCAGCCGGAAATTGTACGACATCATAATGGCGTCGATCCAGCCAAGCTGCGCCGCCCCAAGCATGCATTCAGCCATGTTGCTGTGAGTACTGAAGCCGAAAAACCTGATTCTTCCCCCAGCTTTGGTCCTTGCACTCCAACCCTTTCTGTTGATATCCAACTCATCGAGACTTCTGACCGAATGTACGAAGAAAAGATCAACATAGTCTGTTTTCATTCTATCCAAAGATCTATTTAGATCTCTGGTCAGGCCGCTGACAGTCCAGGCGTGAGATTTGGTGACTATAAAGAGCTTGTTGCGATCTTCAGGATATTTGTCCAGGTATTTGCCAATCCGACTCTCACTATTACCGCCCATGTAGGAACTAGCTGTATCCCAATAAGTCACTCCCCATTTGGCAGCTTGTCTGAGCATAAGCTGCTCTAGGTCCAAACTTCCTCCTAAACCAAGAATGGGCACCCTCAAACCGGTTCTGCCAAAAGGGCGGGTAGGCATGACGGCCGATCCATTGGAGGATTCGGCCACAAGTTCGATGGGAGCAATTATTGACCCCAAACCGGCAGCACCGGCGGCTCGCAAAAAATCTCTTCGGGACCAACTGTGGTTCTTGCTGGACATTGTGTTCCTCCAGGCGATGAGAGGGCGCTGCTATCTGTGATTCACACTGAATGTATTTTCGCTAGGTTAACCGACCCGGCCGGCCCGGTCAATTCTTTGCCACAAGATTCCTGGACTCACCTTTTTCATTTCGGTAAAGAGAAAGTAGTGAGCCGTAAAAGGCAAAGGGTAAACGGTGAGCGGTACGAGATATTATGTATAGCTTATCCGGTAAGCGGTAAGCAGTAAGCCGTGAGTGGCGGAAACCATTCATTCTCACCTCTAAACTTTGAACTTGGAACTTGAAACTTGAACCCTCTGGCCTCTCTCGTCTGTGCTCTGACTCCATGCCCCATGCCCTGTGCTCTATGCCCAATGACAGCGCAGCCCAATGACCTAATGACGCCGAAGGCAAGTGACGCGAAGCTTTAACTGTCCTCTGACCTCTGCCCCCTGTCTTCTGGCTGCCAGTTGCCAGCTGCCGACTGTATTGCCCCACGCCCCAGGCGAATGGTTGACACTTCGAGAGCGTGGGAGTAAGTTATCGGAAAATCGGGGTGCCCCTCCCCAATACAGAGACGATCGCTGTTTGACCGGTACGTTGACTGAACTCCCCTTCTCCCAAACCGCAGGGGATGGAGCACCTTTTTTTGAGGCGGGCGCAGCCTGCTGCTTCCTGGTCCTTACTGCTCAGTGCCTAGCGTCTCGGCGGTATACCTTAACCAGTAAGCAGTGAACGGTAAATTGCCCTCGTTTCTAACCCTGATCTCTGGACCGGACGACTTCAACGATTTGACCATTAGACGGGTCGACGAATTACCCAATTACCTAACAGACAAATGGAGTTAAAGACAATGGAAAAGAAAATTCGCATAATGAGTGAAAAACCATTGAACGCTGAGACCCCCATCGAATATCTCCGCTCATGGATAACCCCCAATCCGGTATTTTTCAAGCGAAACCAGGGTGAGATCATGAAGAAGCCAATAGACCTCTCCCAATGGGAGCTCATCATCGAAGGCGAGGTGGAAAAGAGCCTCCGTTTTAGTTTCGACCAGATTATCCGAATGCCCAGGGCAATTGTGGCCAACACCCTGGAGTGCTCCGGCAATGGGCGCTCGCTCCTCGAAGAAAAAGCCAGCGGCAACCCCTGGACCATCGGCGGGGTGGGCAATGGTGTCTGGGGTGGTGTCTGGCTCAGAGATTTACTCGAAAAGACAGGTCTGAAAGATGAGGCAAGATATGTCGCCTTTGAAGGACTGGATAAGCCGTTGGGATCTGCTGGCATCAAATTTATTCGTAGTATCCCCATTGATAAGGCCATATCTTCTACCCTCCTTGCCTACGAGATGAATGGTGAGCCTTTGCCCCTGGAGCATGGTTATCCCCTCAGGTCTCTGGCCCTTGGCTGGACCGGGGCAAACTGCGTCAAGTGGCTGTATAAGATCACTGTCCTTGCTCACCCTTTTGAAGGCTTTTACATGGATAATGCCTACCGGGTATTCCACAAGGGTGAAGATCCCAAGTCGGGAGAGGTGGTAAAAAGAATCAAGCTGAAGTCGATACTCACCCAACCCTTGCCCGGCGAAACGCTTGAGGCAGGGCCGATTACCATACTGGGCGCTGCTTACGCCGGAGAAGTGGATATTGAGCGTGTCGAAGTATCAGTGGATAAGGGTGCGTCCTGGGAGGTTGCCGAATTCATCGGACCACACGAGCCTTTTGCCTGGAGGCAGTGGCAGTATGTGTGGGAGGTGAAGGGAAGTGGAGAGTATACAATCATGGCCCGTGCCATCGACTCCACCGGAGGTCAACAGCCCATGAATGCTGGCTGGAATGTTCTGGGTTATGGAAACAACGGCATAAGAGAACATTCAGTGACTGTGCTTATCAAATAAAATTCGCGAGCAGTAAACCATATAAAGAGCGAGAAAGGCTAGACAGGCGAGAAAAGCGAGAAAGGACACCCACCTTGGAGAGGTAATTCCCTTTCCAGCCTTTCTCACTGATCGCTGGGTGCCCTAAGCCTTGTTCCAAATCCCCAATCCGCAATCGAAAAGTGGCTAGTGCATAGTCCTTAGCGCCTAGTCGCCTTCCGACCTCCGATCTCCAACCTCTGACCTCGTCTCGCCCGTCTCGCCCGACCTCCCGTCTTGCCTCCCTCTCCATGTCCCTGCCTCCACAGGAGGAGTCCTGGAGCTTTTCGTTCTGTGCTATTTTAGAGTAGTAGGAAGAGACAAAAATTGCAAAGCTTAGGCTCCCCTTTTTTGTTGAGATTCCTTCCTGGATTTCGCTAAGCCGCGATTGAGCATTATGAAAGTCTAAATGCTCTAGAATTTCATGATGTCTTCAGGTTGCCCCCATTGGCCTCAACAGGACTGGTCAGTGGGGGTTTTTTCGCAGCTCCGCAAATTTTACCTAATTGTCACAACAACGACTTCATAATGAAACATGGCTGCCTTCTAATTCTTCCTGGGTGCAGGGCCACTCCAAAGTCCTTCTTTCTCCAAGAGGCGCCCCCCGCCGACTATCCTGGCTTTGGGTCGGTGGGGGGCTTTTTTGTCTATTCCAAGACTCAGACATTTTTGCTAAGATGTTTCGCAGGCTATTCCCGACTTTGTAACGGTTCACCGCTCCATATCTGAACTAACTGGCGCATAAGAAATGGACTCTTAAAATGGGGGGCACCTTCATGGCTGTTGACAAACGCCGTCATCCCAGAGTTGAAATTTTTTGGCCTGTAACTGTAGTAACTGACGAAGGTATCATCAGTGGAAGGGCGGAAAACCTCAGTTTCGTCGGTACTCTTATTCGCTGCAGTGAAACAATTGAGCTGCCATGGGACTTCCGCCTGGTGTTTCGCCCCACTGAACGCCAACTTCTGATCACAACCGCAGAGAGAGTTTGGTCTAGAACTGTTAAAAGCAAGAATTCCACCTCCCAGGTGATGGGTGTACGCTTCAACTATATCCCTGAGCATGAACGGAGAGTTTTCTCTAGAACTATTTTCAGTCACCGCCGATCAGGATACGAGGATTCTTGTGTTGAAAAGATCACATTCCACAAGTTCAAATGCTCCGATTGCCGGGCAAATCTATTTATGCAGGCAACTGTAAAGAGGTGTCCAGTTTGTGGGAGTTCGTTGTCCTTGCAAAGGCGGAGTCATAGCCAGCAATAAGGGTTGAGTATGAAAGCATTACTCTTTGTTACCCTCTTTTTTCTAGTGAGTCCATTCATGTCTGTAAAGACCTCTAATGCTGGTTGCCGGGTAGTTGATGGAACCCACTATTCAAAGTCAAAATACGACATTATAATGTTCATTATAGCCAAAAGAGGAGGAAATAAGCAGAAAGTACAAGAAATGGTGGATCAAGGGCGGATTCTATCTTGCAATGCGGCTTCAGCCTCTGTGTTGGGGAGAGACGAAGAGTTTGTAAACGTGAGCCTCCCTGAAATTGGGAAAGCTTGGATTTTTCGGACCTCTCTGCGCTGTGACTGAATGCGTGACAACAAGATCCCTATCGCCACCTAACTAACTATTCATAACAATTCACCTTCTCGAAAAATCCTTTTGCCCCTTGTGAGCCATGGCCGGGCCAACTTAAATAAGAGGTGGTTAGAGTGCTGGGGTCGGGCCAATAACCCTCTTTTCTTTCCCCCTCGCCAAAAGCGATGCCATCTAATAGCTGACAATATATTTTCAGCAAGGGGCCTACCGTAACCTTGCCATTGTGCTCCATAGGCCAATGGGCGCCGGCGTGTGAGGGGCTTTCCTCCTCTTCTTGCGCTGTACACTTTCATTTTTGCAATCTTCAGTGAGCTAAAGACCTTTAAAACGCATCTAATAATAAGGGTGTCGACCAGAGAAAGGAGAAACAAGAAAGTGAAAAATCAGGAAGTAAAGGCAACGGTTCTAGAAATTACAGGGCTTGAGGAAGATTCTTCCTTCATCTGGATTAAGCTGAAATTCGAGGATATGAAATCCAGTCCAGGTAAGAATTGTGAGGTTAATATTCCCCTAAAGAAAGAAGAGATCGAGGATCTCAATATGGATAGAATTAGGAAGCAGGCTCTGACGGAGGCAACCTTTTTTCTGGCACGAATTCTCTCCTTCTCATACGATTGATCTGTGAGTGCAGGTTGGCGCGCGGCTGGGCCCAGCGAACAATGCACTAAGCGGTCAGCAGTAGGCGGTATAAAAGAGCGAGAAGGACGGAGGGCGCAAGGTCACCGGCACAGGGCAGAGGGCCTGGAGGGGCACTAGGCACTGAGGACTACGCACTAACCCACCAGAGCTTCTCCCGAATAAGAGGCTTCGTGTCACTTGGCGTCGCCGTCATTGGGTCATTGCGCTACGCTGTCACTTGTTGCAATAGATGCGAGCACAACGCCCCAGTGAAAAAGCGGTCACGACCACATTTCAGTGGGAAGACCAAGAGCCTGGGGAAAAGATAAAAGGGACCAGAGGTTTTCGGCCATGCTGTGATACTGCTAGAAGTTGGCACTCTCCTTGCACTTCCTGCTGTTCTGGGCACTCCTCGGGTCTGTCGCCCCTTGATTTGCCTGCTCAACCTAAGACAAAATCTTGATCCGGTATTAAGGTATGCGATCATGAGGACATCCTGCAGTTACCATCCCGCCAAAGCTGCTCACTTTGAGTGTTCCAGCTGTGATGCAGACTATTGTGCCGAATGCGTCACCAAACGCTCCTTGACACGATATGGTAGAGCAGAAACTCACTATTATTGCCCCAAATGTCAAGGAATGGTCGAAAGACTTGATATTTCAGACATCATTGATCCCTTCTGGATGAGACTGCCAAAGTTCTTTCTCTACCCTTTTCATCCTCGTCCCTTGGTTCTGATGCTATTGCTGTCTGCAGGTATGGTACTGGTTTCAAAGCCCGGATTGTTAAATTCCCTGCTAGGTTTCGCTATGTGGGGAGTATTGCTGAAATACTCTCACGCAGCCTTAAAAAACACCGCCCACGCTCGCTATTATCCACCAAAAATAAATTCGGAGACTATCGTTGCCGACTTCGGTATCGTCTTTAAGCAGATTGCTATCTTTGTAATCGTAGGCATAGCCTTGATCAAGGTGGCCCACATTTTCGGACCGTTGATAGCCATGGTGGCCATGATTGTCGCCATTCTCTCCATCCCCGCAATGATCATCGTCCTGGTAGCCACCGGCAGTCTTATTCATGCGGTTAATCCCGTGGTTTTTATTGGTATGGCCTGGAGGATCGGTTGGGGTTACCTGTTGATGTATCTTTTCCTGACAATTTTAGGAGCTGCGCCTGTCTTATTAGGACGACACGTAATCGCCTACCTACCTGCAGGTTCACATGTTTTTCTCTTTACCCTTGCCAAGTGCTATTACACGATTATTTCATACCATTTGATGGGCTATGTTATCTTGCAATACAATGATGAGGTGGGTTACGAAGTCGACTTGGATGAGGAAGATTCGATTCTAACAGAAAACAAATCTGCACAGCCGGCGAGAAGCGAAATTCTGAACAGGGTCGATATCCTGATCAAGGAAGGTAAAATAGATGATGCGATCTTTCTCATAAGGGGGGAGACCGGAGGAAATATCTCTGATCTCGAGCTCGCCGAACGTTATTACAATCTTCTGAAAGTTAAGCAGATCATTCCGGACCTCCTGAGGCACGCCGTGACGTATCTAGATCTTCTGGCGGAGGCGAAAGACACGGAACAAATGTGTGAAGTGTATTCGGAGTGCGCCGGTCGTGATCCTGGTTTTGTTCCGGGTAGCTCCACTTTGTTTAAACTGGCAAGCTGTTTGAACCAAGCTGGGAATCCCAAGGCAGCTGTTAACTCATACAACCGTTTTATTAAAGCCCATCCAAAAGATCCTCTAATACCCAAAGCATATTTTCTTGCAGCAAGTATAATCAACGAGAAATTGAAAAACCCCGGGAAGGCAGTAGGAATCCTCAAGGGTTTGCTCAAGACTTACCCGAATCATGACATTACCCCTCACGTGCAGAGGTACCTAGGCCAGATCAGGGTTGTAGAGTAAAAAAACCACCCGCCTCTATTTCAAAGGCTGTAACAGCCTAAGGGCAACTTGAGATTCGCTGGACCCAGGAAAGCGCTTGCAGACGACCCGAAGACATTTTTCTCCTTTTGCTGACATACCCTTTTTCAAGTAGGCGCGACCCAGATTTAGGATCACAGAGGGAATCTTCTGGGACTTCGGATACTTCTGCAAAAGCATGGTTATGATTCTTTCGGCATCTTCTAAATGCCCCTGCACAGAAAAGATCGAACTGAGGCGAAATAACAGGTCCGGATGAAGCCGGAGAGGTTTTGCAGTGTTGGCGTATTCTTTGAAAATATCATATACTTTCTGCTGATTCTCTCTGTTGGTGCTCAAGCGCAGTAAGACTCTAGAGGCTGTTTTATGGAAGAATTCAGATTGTGGATTCAACTTGTCGATGTTGAAAAGGTGGATCAGGGCAGCCGTATTCTGTGGGTCCTTCTCAAGAATTTGCTCGAGCACAGGTCTGGCTCCGCTCATGTCGAGTTTCGCTATCTTCTGTAGAGCTATCTCGAGAAGCGAGTCAATACCTTCCTTGGGATCTTCTTTGAATACTTCCTGATCCACCTGACCCCAAAATTTCAGGATAAGTACGGCCAGCAGTGCCCCGCTTATCAGGCCGCCGATATGGGCAACGTAGGCGACCTGACTGGGGCCACCAAAGAATAACTGAAAGAATTCTTTGCCGATCCAAACAGGGAGAAGAACGATACCGTATATTGTCGTGTAGTTAAAATAAACGCCCAATGAGTAGAAGATCTTTATCTTCTTTTTGCCGTAAAGCAGGGTGTAGGCGCCCATGAGGCCGGAGATGGCTCCAGAAGCACCAATAAGAGGCAGCACACTGTCCATATAGACAAATTGAAATAGACAGACTGAGGCAACCCCGGTGAGCAGATACAGTCCACCGTAGACAACCATGCCACATCCCAATTCGAGCACACACCCGACCAGCCACAGGAATACCATGTTGCCCACAAGATGCATCACCCCCCCATGAAGAAACATATAGGTGACGGCGTTAAGATAATGGGGAGAAGAAGGGATGTAGCCGTATTTCATACTGGTAACTCTTGAGAGCATATCAGCAAACCGGTTTCTCAGTGTACGCCATTCTTCATATATTTCCTCGTCAGCAGTGATAATCTGCTCAGCGAGTAATTTATGCATAAAGGTGGAGTCATTTAACATTTTGCCATAATAACGAGCTACCGTATTCTTGCTCACTCTACCTCTGCCGCTTGAATCCAATATTTCTTTATGCTTGTTCATCTCCACATAATCAAGATATCTGGATATCTCTATGCTTCCGAGACCTGAATCGAGATAAAATTGCATTGCTTCATGCTGATGCCTACGATCACCTGATTGGATAAAAAAGAAGATAAAGCAATTAATGGCAATTATAATAATGGTAATCAGAGGGAGATTATGCTTGTTGATATTATTGGTCAGTGGAATGATAAGCATTGCAAGTCAGCTCAATTAACCTAAATTTATGACCCAATTGCAAGATAGTTAACCACTCAAAAAGCGCCATGACAGGTAGGTGACAAAACCTGCTCAGGCAGTCTTTTTGACAACCTTTAGCCCGGATGTTTCATGAGTTCACGCCCTGGCGTGACTGCGACCGTGGATATGGCCGTCCTCCCGGGCGTCCTCGGGTGTTCCTTCGGCAGGACCTGTCGACGAGGAGTTCGACTGAACCTCACTCGAAGTCCTCAGGTCGAGTCGCTCAGGACAAGCTCACGCTGCGACGTACCGTTCAGGTACGCTTCGGGTCCAATCCCGCGGTACCGCGGGACGGTTGCCCGGTGGCCCGCCCGCCTCGCCTTGCTCGCATGTCAGGTAAGCGGCCCTGCGACAGGAGCAAGGCAGGTTAGCATTTAACAGTGAGTGGTAAGAAGGATTCAGGGCAGAAGGCGCAGGGCGCCTAGTCAAGTCGTCAACTCGTTAAATGGTCAAAGGGCAAAGGGGTAAACGGTGAAGGGCAAATAATCAATTGCTTGACTATTTGACTGATTCTCTAGATCTCTAACTCCCCAATTATCTAGATTAGAGTTGCCCCAACCACGACGTGGGCGATTTACACCGATTATGCCGCCTGCTACTTCAGAAGTGCGATTCGCACGATGCCGAGACCTGTAACCACCTGCGTGCCGGCCAGGATAAGCAAGAGAATATTGTTGACCAGGTGAACCACAGGCAGGATATTTGATTGATCCCGGCGGCGGTTCAACCTTGTCCCGGTAAGCCAGGTTATCAAAAGCACCGGAAGTATGGTGATTCCGATCCTGAAATGCAGACTCTCCGTAAAAAGCTTTCCGTAGGTCAGGTAGGTCATGCTCAGTCCACCGAGCGCACCCAGAGCCCAGATAGCGACGACCACCTTGCCGAGCATGACGTGGCGATTCCACTGAAATACGGTGGTTTTGCCGAGATGCCTTGAAGCAAATCTCGACAGGCCGAGCCTCAAAACGTAAAGGGCCAGAAGTGCTGTCAGTGCTTGGACGATGGGATGAATCCACAGTAACATGATATCTCCTCTTCATGTGCCTTGTCATGGGAAACGGGGAACTTCCATAAAATTATAATTTACTGGCGATTGTGATACGAGTATAAACTCTTGTCGGTAAAGATTCGAATTTATTACCACGGACACACAAAAACCATACTATCATAGCTAACCCCCCTTCCTACTATATATTAACAGGAGTTTCCCCAAAAATGAGTGAACCATTCATGTAGATTGTTTTCAACAGCCAGTTTGCCTTTGTGGGGAAATGGAAATGGACTTGCTTCCCCAGAGGCAGACCTGCCTCCTTGAGCGGTGTTTGTTTTCACAAATTAATAAGGTGAGGATAGTCAACTGGATTCCCCATTCAGTATTTGTTATAAATCTTCGTGCACTCCAGTAAGGAGTGGTGAAAGTATAGGAATAAAATGTCTTATCTTCGCGAGTACTTTGCCGAAGGGAGGGAATTATGACTTCGAGCCTGATTCGAGCCACCACCGCTGCCGTGGCGCTGGTGTTTTCTGCAAGTGTAGCACTTGCCGCGGGAAGCAGCCCAATGCCGGCCACAGATAAGCGTCCCGGAGTTGCGCAGTACAACGCCGGTGTGAAGCTTATGAAGGAAGGGAAGTACGCAGAGGCCCAGAGTAAATTCGAGGCCGCTCTGTCCAAGAACCCGAACATGGCCGAGGCACACAACAACCTGGGGTACGCCCTGAGGAAGCAGGGACCGCAGAACTACGAGGAGGCGCTGCGTCAATACGACCGCGCCATCGAAATCAATGACAAGCTCGCCGAGGCTTACATGTATCGAGGTGTGTTGTATATGTTGATGGGCAATGAGAGCAAGGCCCTGGAGGATCAGCGCGTTCTTATCGGGCTTAATCGCAAGCTGGCAGATGAGCTGCAAGCGGCGATCGCCTCGAAGGAGGAGCCTCAAGGGCTGGATGGGCTTGCGAAGTCGTGGTAAGGCGAACCATTCTGGCCGCCACCGTTGCCTTTGTTTTAATCACCGCGGCGTGCGACCAAGGAAGACAGGAAGCGGACCGGCCGGTTCGTGGTGGCCCGTCCGGGTATGTTTGGCAGTTGCCCACGGGATTCCCAGTACCCCGGGTCCCTTCAGACAACCCGATGTCACCGGAAAAGGTCGAGCTCGGGCGTGAGTTGTTCCACGATCCCCGGCTGTCGGGCGACGGCACGGTGGCTTGCGCCAGCTGCCACAGGCCGGACCTCGCCTATACCGACGGCCGTAGTCGTGCCGTGGGGATCCAGGGAAACATTCATCCCCGCTCGGCCATGTCCCTTACCAATGTGGCCTACAACGCGACTCTGGGATGGGATGATCCCAACCTGACACGCCTTGAGGACCAGGCCCTTGTCCCGATGTTCAATACGCGACCGCCGGAGATGGGGGTGACTGGCCGCGACAAAGAGATCCTGGAGCGCTTTCGAGACGATCGATCCTACCTCGAGCTTTTCCACAGGGCTTTTCCGGAAGACAAGGACCCGGTGTCAATAGGCAGTGTTATCCGTGCGCTGGCCTCCTTCGAGAGAACGTTAATCTCCGGCGGCTCTCGCTACGACCGTTGGGCCTATGGTGGGAAGGTGGACGCCTTGAATCCTGATGAACGCGCCGGAGCACAGTTGTTCTTCTCCCGACGATTGAACTGCTTTCGTTGTCACGCCGGATTCAACCTCTCAGGGCCGGTGGTTTACGAAGGGTCGGGAACACCGGAGGTGCGCTTTCACAACACCGGGCTCTATAATGAGGACGGACGGGGTTCCTACCCGGAGCCCAACACTGGCGTGTACCGGATTACCGGGCGCAGTGAGGACATGGGCAAATTCCGAGCGCCTACGCTCCGCAATATTGCGTTAACAGCGCCATACATGCACGACGGCAGTATTCCCACCCTCGATGCGGTCATCGATCATTATGCGGCTGGCGGTCGTGCCCGATCCTTGGGTTCCGGTGCACGGGACAGGGAACGGGCCTCCAGAACGGACCCGCTGCTTACGGGGTTCCAGCTTACTTTAGAGGAGCGAAGACAGTTGATTATGTTTTTGCAGGCGCTCACCGACGAGTCCTTCGTGAGTCGAGCGCGAGAGCGGAGTCTCCAATAACTCAAGCATGCTCCTGTCCTGGGAGACCGCAAGGCAACTGGCATGGAGCATGGGGATTAAGCCTAGAGGTCAGAGGTCAGAGGTCGGAGGTCAGAAGTCAGAGCAAAGCGGGCGGCAAAAGATCAGTTACTTTACTATTTGACTAATTCTCTAATTTTTTGCATCGTCAATCTCTGAACGGTCGTCAATGTCTATTGTCAATTCATGTGGGCAGATGAAAATGAGAAAATTATTTATTTTAGCCATCAATATCTTTTTTCTTGCCTCCTGTGTGCCCTCCAAAGAAAGACGTATCGTTATTAAGGAAAATCGCTATTATCAGTGCGAGCCGGCCTCAACCATCCAGAGGAAGATGGTTAAACTGATAAACGACCTTCGTAAATCCAAACGTCGCTGCGGCAACGAAAGGTTTTCGCCTGCTGGTGCAGTAAAATGGAATAACAAGCTCGCCATTGCGGCCTTGAATCAAGCCAGAGACATGGCCATGAGCGACATGCTCGGCCACACCGGATCCGACGGATCGAGCGTCCAGGACCGGGTTGAAAAAGTGGGATATTATTGGCAGATCGTCGCGGAGAATATAGCCGCTGGACGTGAAACGTCTGAAGCGGTGGTATCTTTATGGCTGGACAGCCCCGGCCATTGTGCCAACTTGATGAATCCTGGGATTACAGAAATTGGGGCTGCCTGTTTTCGTAACCCCAAGTCAAAATATGGAACGTACTGGGCATTGGTAATGGCAGTGCCCGGTGATTAGTTGTGACTCTTTTACAGAGAACTGTCGTCGGGTCCGACTAAGTTGTTAATGTAATGTGTCATCACATCTGGCACACACCAGTTAAACATGTTTGCGATTTAACGGGGTAAATTACCCACCACTGTCGCAAGCGAGAATTTTAAGCCGGTTAAATTTGGAAAACATTTAACCGGGGTCTCCTCAGAGTTACAAAAGGCCGCCACCGGTGGCTCTATCGGCTAGTGGAGGCTGTCTGGTCTGATCATATTGAAGGGCATAGTGGTTTCGGCTGATCTTCAGCAAGAGGAGATTTTGGTTCTGGAGCAACTTTAGTGTATCCTACTATAAAATTTCATTCGATAGCGATACTAAGACTACGGAAGGGGGCCAAGGAGAACAAACAGGCATGAGGAAGGAAGACAGGATGCAAAAGCGTTGCGAATGGGCAGGTTCCGATCCTCTCTACATGGAGTATCATGATAACGAATGGGGCGTACCGTTACATGACGATCGCAAGATCTTCGAAATGCTGGTGCTGGAAGGGGCGCAGGCCGGACTGAGCTGGTTAACCGTGTTGAGAAAGCGAGAAAATTACCGCAAGGCTTTCGACAATTTCGATCCCCGGAAGGTTGCCAATTACGAGGGAGAGAAATTCCAGGAATTGCTTGCCACTGAGGGAATCATTCGTAACAAGCTCAAAATCAGCTCGGCGATTCAAAATGCCAGAGCTTTCCTCAAAGTGCAGAAGGAGTTCGGCAGCTTCGATAGCTACATATGGCAGTTTGTGGGTGGTAAACCTATTCGCAATTCATGGAAGAGCCTGAGCGAGCTGCCTGCCCAGACCCGGGAATCCGAGGCCATGAGCAAGGCCTTGAAAAGGCGCGGCTTTAGCTTCGTTGGACCATCCATCTGCTATGCGCACATGCAGGCCACAGGCATGGTAAACGATCATCTAGTTACCTGTTTCCGCTACAAAGAAGTGGAGCGTTTGAGTTGAAGAGCTTCATGATTTCCCGGCCAAATAGGGGTTGTCCGTGAACTTTTAATATTGATTGAATGGTGAAAAGATGGAAAAAATTTATGACGGCAAAAAGAAAACAAAATTGGGTACTCCAAAGAAGCCAGCTGTTGTTAGTGTGCAAACTGAAGAAAGATTCAAAGAAGTAGCATCGATATTTGAAGAAAAGGGTTGGCACTATACTATTGGATTGGAGCCAGATAAACCGGAAGACATTACCGATTTAGATATATTATTAAATACACCGAAAATGAAGATAGCCGAAACGAAAGTTGGGCGCAATGAGCCCTGCCCATGTGGCAGCGGGAAGAAGTATAAAAAATGCTGTGGTAAATAAGGCCATGAGGAGCCGTGGCTGGGCCAGGCGAACAATGAGTAAGCGGCAAGCAGTGAGCGGCAAGCGGTTCATGATGGTACTCGTTATACGTTAAACGTTATTCGCAAAATTTCAGCCTGTTACCCTCTGTTTGCAGGTCAATTTGTCAACTAGTCAGATTGTCAAAACCATTAAGATCGTAGGAACCGTCACGTCGACTCAAAGAGGGAGATTTCCCGACTAAGGGATAACTGATAACGGATAACTTTACTTGACCATTTGACTAATTTTCTAATTCTCTAATTCCCTAATTAACTACTTCAACCTTGCATTGTGCCTCACCAAGGGTGGTGCCCCTCGTCAGTGGGGGTTTTCTTGGTATCCGATTTCGTACCAATATCTTGTGTTAGAATAGATTTCAAAAAAAGGGATGTTATATGAAGACCTAGTAAGCAAATAGAAGACTTTATAAAACTCGATCTATTCGTCATTAGGTCTAGGAGGCTTCAATTGATTAAGAGAGCTGGGAGGAATTTCATTGCTGACGCTGAGCTGATCAATGTATAATTTTATTTAATCTCAAAGACAAAAATGACCAATCCATGGGGAAGAACTCTATGGGACATCGAAAAGCGTCCTATATAATTGTCCTTTTTCTACTCATGGGTATCTGGACAAACAGTGTGACGAGCGAGGCCTGCTTGTGCGGCCAGGCCTGTCGGCACAGCCTGCAAAGCAAATTAGAGGCAGGAGTAAATTCTTCTTTTCATATGCGTTGTTGTGGGACTAAGTGCAATAGCTGCAATATGGAAAGAGGACAAAGTCTCAAAGCAGTGAATACTTTCAAATCGACTGCCAATTTGAAAGTCCTAGATACGACACACACCATATCTGCGTTTGTTGATTATCCTATCACCAGCCATATTCTCAAGGATTTTGGTGTCTTTTATGCCTGCAGAGCATTACCATATCCTCAAATTTACCTGAAAAACCTCTCTCTACTTTGTTAATCCTTTCACAACTATTCCTGACTCTTCTCAAGGCAATGGCTTATTTTTCCTGGAGCCGTCTTCATTTATATAAGGCAAGGAAAGGCGTTAGCTGGTAAGGTTTTGGATCAATTGCCAGTCCTTCTAAGTTTTAGCAAGGGGAGAATTAAATGATCACAAAAAAAGGTATTATTCTTCTGATGGTACTTTTACTGTTGGGGGAGGGAATCTTCTGCGTTGTCTTGGCTGACCATAATGGACACAGAGAAAGGAAACGATATCAAAAAAGGCAGAAAAATGGCTCAGAACATGATGGCAAAGGCCATCTAAAGCCGGTAGATAATCCAAAGTACAAACAGATTTGTGGAGATTGCCATTTTGCCTACCAGCCCGAATTGCTGCCATCCGGGTCGTGGGAAAAGATCATGGCTGGACTCGCAGATCACTTTGGAGAAGAGATCGAGATTGATCAAGAGTCCAAGAAGATCATAACCGAATATCTCAAAGCCAACAGTGCAGAATATTCGTCTGCGAAGCCGGCGGTAAAGATCATGAGAAGTCTGAGGGGACAGACTCCGATGAGAATTACGGATGTTCCTTACATTCGCCACCAGCATGAGGATGATGATATTCCAGCAGATGCCTTCACCAGGAAGTCGGTAGGATCCATGTCAAATTGCATCGCATGTCACACCACCGCTGAGAATGGGATTTACGATGGTGATTATGTTGTCATCCCTAAGTGATTGCATTTGTAACTATTTGACTAACAAGCATTGAACAGATGACAGAAGACAAATTTTACAGGTTGGGTCGATATAAAATCATTGAAAAGCCCAGTGGTGAGCTATGTTGGAAGTCTTATGGCGGCTTTAGTAGTGTTAAGGGTGGGAAGTGCTTCATAGAGGGAGATATTTTATTTCTTGGAGCTGGTGAAACTAAAGAGCATGGATATTTAATACTTGAGTTCAAAGAACATTTGGATCAGTTGCCGAGGTGGGAGAAAACGAAATATTACTCTCCGAGCTATACAATTTATTCCTGCAAAACAGGGAGAAGATGTCTCCTGGAAGAGCGAGAAAAAAAGCTGGACAAAAAGAGGCCCAGAATCAGGACTAACGTTTACGCTGAAGTCACAAGAGAAAGCAGAGGGGTCGCAGCAAAACATTGGATAGCACCGGAGGTCGTTATCAATATTAGGAGAAGGTCCGCTGAAATATTGGAACTGTTTAGAGACTGGTTAAGTAAAATTCGATCTTGATCTTTGCCAGAAATTGTTTGTCCCATTGGTGCCCCGGGCTTTTTGATCGCTGCTGTCTATTAAAATCTGACATCCGAAATTCTTGCGCCACATATTGTGATGATCTCACTGTTGACTGGCCAAACTTGGAATGAAGTTAAAGCGTTAAGATGTAAACTCTCCCACCATTTCAGGGGGACTTCATATATCGTGCATTTACGTACGTTATTCCCTTTTCTGTCCTGTCCCCATATGTGGTATTATCTGGCCTAGAGCCAAAACTGAATGAAGGGATGCGAGCTCCATTCTGCCCACCAAACTAGTGGTGTTATGAGACTATTTCCACCCCTCTTTCAAGATTATGTGTCTCCTCTAAGGTTGGCATTCAATATGCAATTGAGGACCTGATGAGAACTCTTTTTGTGAGTGCTGCCACTCCGAACAAGTACAAACGAGTTGAATGATGAGAAACAATAAACTTCTAATTTTTCTTGTTTTTCCTTTGTTAATGAGCTTTCATGTTGGATGCTCCAGGAAAATATACCCACCGGAATCGGCTACTCCTACAGCCTGTACAATTAGTGCTGAAGTGGATGAAAATGGTAACTTTACCTCCATAAAAACTGAGAATAATGAGTTAGGAACTAGTCTGGATTTGAACATATGGCTCCACAGGAAGGAAGATAAGAATAATCTCCAACTGGTAGTTATCTACAGAGGACTAGAATGGCTTTTTGTAAAGCCTGCCGAAACCTTGATTATGACAGCAGATGATCAAGAAATGCGATTGACAAGCTCAGGCAGGATAGAGCTTCAAAGCGCGCTTTCTCGTTTGTGGGGCATGGAAATGGCAGCTTACGATATTACCCCTGAGCAACTCAAGGGGATAACTTACGCTAAAGAAGTAAAGTGCAAAATAAAGAAGCGTGAGTATTCTCTTTCACCAAGTAATTTTGGATGTTTTCGTCGCTTTTATGAAGAAAATGTGAAAGACAAAGCATTTTAAAGGTCAAAATCTCCCCGCCAGCTCTTCCTAATTTATTCGCTTCCTCACCAATGAGCTGCTTGTCCTGAGGACCTTCTTTAGCGGGAAGTGGATTTGGGCCAACACCTCTCTTTTGGGGAGCGAAAAGAGCCTTTTTAGGCAGGGGCAAGAAAGGGGATAGAGCATGGAGAAAAAATAGAATATGCAACTGGTTCTCAAAAGTGCGGGGGCATTTCAGCCTCAAGAGGTGGGAGTTTCTTAGCATATCGATTTTGACCGCAAAAACGACAACATTCTTGCTAGAGATTTCAATATGATAATCTGGTCCGACCCCGCGAAGCTGGGGAGGAGTGAAGACTCGGCCGTCGTGGACACTCTGCTCAGTCCGGTCATGCACAGCATACTATGGCGATTCCATTTCGATGAAGATAGCAGCAAAACCGAACAGTAGTGTGGAGAATCCTGAAACCAGTAATCTGGTGCGACAGTTCTTGAAGCGCGCTCACTTCCGCGCAGCGCTCCCTTACCTGGCGGTGGGGCTGCTGCTGATCGCCGCCATTGTTTTTGGGGGCCGAGAAATCGAACATCACATCAAGGCAATCGAGTCATGGATCACTAATCTTGGCCCGTGGGGCGTGCTCGCATTTGTCGGTCTGTTCGCCCTGGCGACCTCGTTCCTGCTGCCCGACACAGTGCTGTGCATCATCGCGGGCGCTCTCTTCGGGGTGGGCTGGGGCGCCGGGGCGGTCGTGGTGGGCAGTATCCTCGCCGCGACGATTCAATTCGCCCTTGCCCGCCAACTCTTGCGGGCACTGATCGAGCGGACTCTTGCGGCGAGACCGTCGCTGGCGGCGATCCGACGCGCCGTCAGTCGCGACGAATTTCGCTTGCAGGTACTTCTGCGGTTGACACCGTTGAATCCTGCCACAATCAGTTACCTACTTGGCGCTGCCGGCGTCCGGTTCTCAGGGTTCCTTATTGCCTGCCTGGCCCTCACACCCAACTTGGTAATCGAGGTTTACTTTGGATATGTCGGCAAGCACGCAGCACGGTTGGCCAGCAGCGATGCCCGAACTTCCCATCTGCACGATCTGGCGATCATTGGCGGACTCGCGGTGTGTATCGCCGTAATGGTTCTCGTGTCGAGAATAGCCCGCAAAGCCGTCACCCAGGCTGTGGCTGAGAGTGACAGAGAGCTGGCCGAGGGAGACAGCCGTACTGCGAATTGAGATGAACTGTTGGGTCGGTGGCCGGACCAAGGTGATAATACACAGAGCGCACGGCAGCGAGGCCCGGGAGACGGGATGTCGAAGGGATCACAATTCGCTTGACCTATTCCGCTGTGGGTTTCTGACCTCTTGCGGCTTCGGAGTGATTGGAGCTCAGGAATAAAGACGATTTACCCTGCTCCGATGCTCCTAGGCTTTGCAAAGGTCTGGCATAGTCCCCGTGGATCCAGCCGTCCTGAAAGTCATCGGTTGAAACCCGGTACCATGAACCTCTCTTATCTTTTATTGTAACAATATCACCCTTTTTTAAAGATCCGATAACCCCGTGGTATGTGTCCGGTTCTTTCCGGAGGAGTAATACACTGGCAGTCACAGTGGCCTTTTCAATTGGTGTGGATTTCTTTGAAGCAAATGTATCAACACTAGAAGATCTTTCGGCACTGTAATCGACAACATACCTGCTTTCATTCAGTCTATTTGCCAAAATTATTTCATTTCTCTTCTGTAATTCCTCTAGAATCAACTTAGTTGCATAAGTATTCATGAAGGATTCTTTCTGAATAATTGATATCACATCAACGATAACCGGAGAACAGATTATTATCGTGCCAAGGATAGCAAAGAAAATTCCAGGAGCGGTATTGGCAATCCTGAGCTTCCATCCTTTCAGGTCCGAAAATAATTGAAACTGTTGCTCTGCTCCTGTAATAAAGACCCGATAACCAAGGTACAGGCAAAATGTTCCGCCAAGTGAAATAAGAATGGTCTCAAAGCCATTTGATATATTCATGAAACCACACCCCAAAAGTATTTTACGTTTTCGTAGGTGCCCCTACAATCTGCATCAGCCCTAATAACCATACTGGAACATAACCACCTTTATAGATAAGTTCAATCGAAGGAGGAAGAAATCATTTAAGAGCAGATTCTGTGCCCAAATGAGTTTTATTAATTTTTATATAAGTTTTTAAATACTTATCCACTTTTATGGTTATGGA
>JARRNM010000079.1:31641-37994 GCA_037384945.1 Deltaproteobacteria bacterium | reverse complement strand
TAATTTTTCCTCTCCTGGCAGGAGGGACAAAGTTTGCCCGCCAGATCGGCAAGGTCCGTTTGCCAGTTTTCAGAGCAAGAAAAAAAGACTTAATTGTAGCCTTGCATTTCTGGCTTTGGCCGTCAATCTGCTGTTAATGGGCTGCGCTGGTACCACTTATGTCTCACCCGAGCCTGGACCAGTTGCTCAGAAGGAAAGACTTGCCCGGCTGGGTTATTCCGTTCAGGTGGGAGCATTCGCCAATCAGGACAATGCTGTTAGACTTAGTGACACCTTGGAACACTACGGGTTGGACGCCTACTACTTTGTCCACGAATCGGGGCTCTACAAAGTTCGTTTCGGTGATTTTCCTACCAAAGAGGCTGCCCGCAGGAAGGCGGAGAACCTCCATGCTGCAGGGATTATCGATGAATATTGGATAGTGAGTCCTGCTGACTATGCAGTACGAAAGCAGAGACAATACGGGGGCAGAATCGATCTTAGAAGTGAGATCGTGGGGACGGCAAAGAGATTCATCGGCACTCCTTATAGATGGGGCGGAACCTCACCCGACGAAGGTTTCGATTGCAGCGGTCTGACCATGGTAGTTTATCAACTGAACGGATTAAAGTTGCCGCGTTCCTCGCGACAACAATATGGGGCAGGAATTCCCATCGGTCGCAATCAATTAATGCAGGGTGATTTGGTCTTTTTTGCCACTTCCGGCGGCAGAAGAATTTCTCATGTGGGCATCTATGTTGGCAAGGGAAGATTCATTCACGCCCCGGGTAGTGGGAAGAAAATCCGAACTGACCGGCTCACAAGAAGATATTATAAAGCTCGGTACGTGGGAGCCAGGACTTATTTGAGGTAGAGAGTGCTTCATGATATTTGCCCCCTCCTCATCAGCCCATCCATACTTTGCAGAGGATGAAGACCGTCCACTCGTCATGGCTCACCGGGGTGGGGGCGGCCTCTGGCCGGAAAATACCCTTTACGCCTTTGAGCGTGCGGCAGAGATGGGGGTAGATGTCCTCGAAACCGAGATCCGTTCCACCGCTGATAACAATCTGGTGTTGATTCATGATGAAACCGTTGATAGAACAACCAACGGCAGAGGGCCTGTTAACTCACTTACTCTGAAGGAATTAAAAAAATTAGATGCCGGCTATAACTGGACAGCAGACAGGGGGCGGACTTTTCCTTTCCGGGGAAAGGGGATCACCGTGCCCGCCTTGGAGGAGGTTTTCGCTGCCCTTCCGAACATTCGCATGAATATAGATATGAAAGAGATTGATCCCTCTGTGGCCGCCCGGTTGTGTGAGATTATCAATTCTTTCGCCATGGTGGCGAAAGTAATGGTCGCGTCCTTTAGCACCAGAGCTCTCCGTGATTTTAGGCAGATTTGCCCCGAATTAGCTACATCCGCCGGCAGAGGAGAAGTGACTCTTTTTTTCCTGATGAACCTGATCTTTCTCGGGGCGGCTTATGCACCGCCCTGTCATGCCCTCCAAATACCCGAATACAGCAATGGACTGCATGTTCTCACCGAGAGATTCCTTCGAAGAGCTCACAGTCACAAACTCAAGGTTCATGTTTGGACGGTCAATCAGACGGAAGATATGCAGCGCTTGCTCGAACTGGGCGTGGATGGCATTATCACGGACTATCCCCACCAGTTAATCTCTGTGCTGACTGATAGGCAGGGCAGGCCTTAAATTAGAATGGGCCAACTCACTCTTGAACTTCTTCCGCTTCCTCCTGCTCCTCCTCAGCCTTTTCTTTCTCGGCCTTTTCTTTCTCGGCCTTTTTTCTTATCGCTTCCTCTTTCTTGGCCTGCTCCTTCCGTACTTCTGCCCAGTATTGCTCCCTCTCTTTCCTCTTCTCTTTCCGTTTCTGTTTGCCGCTCCTGGGGTTCTTCGCCATCTGTCACCTCTCTTTCTCCAAATGAAGTCAACCTAGCCCGGATATTTCCTGAATTGCTGTCGCGAGACCACGAAGATGGGCGTGCCACCTGGTAACCGTCCCGCGCTACCGCGGGATTGGTTCCGAGGCGTACCCGAACGGTACGTCGCAGGGTCCAACACCCGAGGACGCCAGGAAGGACGGCCATATCCGTGGTCGCAGTCACGCCGAGGCATGAATTCATGGAATATCCGGGCTAACTCATGAAAATGCTGCAGGGAGCCCTGTGCAAAGGGGTTTCCCTCGGAAAACTCAACCGGGCGAGACCGTTTTCCGTCCCTCGAAACCGGCTCGCACCTTGTCGGAGCGCAGACCCAACCGGCCTGCAATCGAATCAAAGCTGAGATTACCACGAAACACCTTCCAGATTAAACTGATTTGAGCCGGCAGAGAAAGTCCGTCAGCGACTCGACCCTTTTCTCGAAAGTTTTCTATTCTTGTCCTATATCTCTCCGCTAAGCGCAATTTGCCTTGGTCCCGTCGCCATACTCGCCAAGACTCGATGGGGGATTTTCTTGTTGTTTCTTGCCACACTTCGGACCTAATGGATCGATGCCCTTTTTTTATTATTAGCATGAATCTTGCTTGTCATTATGAAGCAATATCCCGACTGGAAGTAGCTGTTCAGGTTGCACTGAATTTAGTTTTTAGCCGGCTTTAATGAAAGTGAACCTTCTTTTGGTGAGAGGGTATTTTATGTGGTGTAATGAGACTATAACGTTGGCCGGAATGAAAGTATTGATCGTTGATGATATTCCTGAAAATATTAGTGCTCTGGCCATTGCCCTTGAGTCTGAAGGTTTCTCCATAAAAACGGCCGCAAGTGGTGAACAGGCCTTGCAACTACTTAAAAATGAGTCTCCCGACCTCATTTTACTCGATATTCAAATGGATGGAATGGACGGTTTCGAGACCTGTCTTACCCTGAAGAAGAGTGATGCTAACAAAGATATCCCGGTTATCTTCATCACTGTAAGCAAGGAAACGGAAGCCATAGTTAGGGGTTTTGCCTGTGGGGGAGTGGATTATATCGCCAAACCTTTTCGCCAAGAGGAAGTCTGTGCTCGAGTCCGCACCCATCTTTCCCTTCGCGCTTTGATGAAAGAGAAGGAGAAGTTGATCTCTGAACTCCAGGAAGCCCTGGCAAAGGTGAAAACCCTGAGCGGTCTTCTGCCCATATGCTCTTCATGCAAAAAGATCCGCGACGATAAAGGCTACTGGAATCAAATCGAAACCTACATCCGCCAACGCTCTGAAGCTGAATTCACCCACAGTATTTGCCCCAAATGCGCAAAGATGTTATACCCTGAATTACTCAGAAACAAATAGCGTATTATTCAAAGACTATTTCCCCGCCGGTAGCGTTCCTTCAGCCGGAAGAAATAACCTACCATGAACCTCCTTCCAGAACCTTTTTGGAAAACCAAACCACTGGAGGAATTGACTCCGGAGGAGTGGGAAGCACTGTGTGACGGGTGCGGCAGATGCTGTTTACACAAAGTTGAGTACAAAGACACGGGAGAGACTTTTTATACCAACGTGGCATGTCACCTCTTGGATACTTGGCTTTGTCGTTGCGTTTCCTATGAAGAGCGGTTCAGCCTAGTCCCCACTTGCCTGCTGATGACACCTCAAAAGGCCGCTGAATTAGCGTGGTTACCTCCGACCTGTGGTTACCGTCGCTTGGCCCTGGGAATGGATCTCGACTGGTGGCATCCCTTGGTGTCAGGCAACCCTGATACTGTCCACCAAGCAGGTATCTCGGTGCGCGGCAAAGTTCTTCCCGAAGAGATCGTGCCCCTTGAGCGGCTGGAAGAACACATTATAGAATTTTAACAAAGCAGGAAACCAAAAAAGGAAACGTTCTTGTTAAAAGTCAGGCGGAGAAATTTTCCAATTCCTCTGCTGACAGGCGGCTCCCAGCAGGAAGATTTGGTAGGATTGCGGTCTTAGGCGGAGCTATTCCTTTTCTCATCTCCCCAAGGACTTCTGGTAAATCAAGGAGTGACCTTCCTTCTCTGACCAGAGAAAAAGCCGGCACCTGGTAACTCTTAATAAAATCCAAGGCTTTTCGCACAGTTTCTGGGGTGTGGTGAAAGGAGGCATAGATCCGAATTTCATCGTAATGGAGGCGGGTGGTATCAACCCGCAGCTCTGTCCCACGAGGGCAGCCGCCAAAAAGATTCACCCTGCCACCCGGCCGCACCAATTCCACCGCATGATTCCAGGTCTCGGGCTTTCCTACGGCTTCAATTACACAGTCAAATCCCAGTTTGTAAGGAGTAAAATCGTGGCGCAACCGCTCAACCAACTGAGGTGAGAGCCTTGCTGCAACCATATTGCTCACGCCAAGCTCAGCAGCAACGGCAAGGCGATCTGGCTGGTCGTCAACGGTGGTGACCTCCGTACCCGCCAGAACTGAAAGTCTTGCAAGCATCAAGCCCAAGGGCCCCGCGCCTATCACCAGTACTTTTTCGCCCGACTTTAGATCTACATCCTCCACACCCTTCACCGCGCAGGCCAATGGTTCGACCAGTGCGGCTTTGGCCGCCGGAAGATCAGGCGGCAGGGGGAGGCAGTTTTCCTCCACGATCCTGGAGGGAATGCTGGCATATTCAGCGTAGGCGCCGTTGGCAAAGAGGAGATCGCTGCATAGATTTGGTTTGTCCAACCCACAGAAATAGCAATCCCCGCAAGGGGCTGAATTTGCGGCGACTATCCTAGTTCCAGATGGAAAGCGTCCGTTCCCGCTAGCCACTACTTTCCCCGCAAACTCGTGGCCGAACACAGATGGAGGCTGGATCATACGTTCATGATATCCCCGGAGAAAAACTTTCAAATCAGTACCACAGGTCAAGGCCGCCTCTACCCGCACCAGTAGTTCCCCCGGCTGTAACTCTGGCACAGGTACTTTTTCCAACCTGACGTCTTCCTTACCGTGCAGAACGCAGGCCAGCATTTTATCAGGTACAGTAGTAACCATCTCGATCTTTCCCCTCTAATAACTCCCGTTATCCCTCCTTGTCACTTCGGCTGCTGCATAGAGCATAGACAATACAAGTCGGAACGGGGAACGGGGAACGCGGATTAACCAAAGCAAAAATAACTCACCGGGATTCATTTTCTCGAAACATTCCGAGTTCCGCGTTCCGAATTCCGCATTGTCCTGCCTGTTGGCCCCTGTCAGCTGCCAGCTGTTTTTCCAATGCCCTATGCTTTCCCTGGATCCGGCGCCACGGCGACTTTCAATGAACCTCCTGCAGGGAGTCGGGCCAGGGCTAGTGCACTATTGATTTCACGCAAAGGAAACACGTGAGTAACAAATTCACCCCAGGGAAAGCGATTGTCAAGTAGAATTTCTTCGGTTAAGGAGTTCAGTTCGATGGAAGACGAATAACTGCCGACAATCTGCTTTTCCGCCATGCCAATTTGCCCTGCGTCGATCTTGAGTTCTTGTCCCATCCGGGTATGGGCAAAAAGGACCATGGTCCCGCCCGGCCGCATAACCTCAAGGGAACCATTGATGGCCTCCTCAGATTCGGTGGCAGCAATGACCGCATCATGACCTAAGGGTGGTCCAACCTCCCGAAGCCTTGCACTAAGGTTTTCTTCGGGGTGAAAAACCGCTTTTGCCCCAAAACCGAGAGATTTTTCCTGCCGCTCTGGCAGCGGCTCCACTGCAAAAACCTCCCAGCCATTCCTGTTGGTTAGAGCAGTCAGCATAAGTCCGACTGGTCCTTGCCCCAAGATAACTAAAGTACCTTTGTTTTCAGGGAGGGCACTGACACATTTTAGACAGGTATTGAGAGGTTCCATCAATATGGCGATCTTGGCCGGTAACCACTGAGGAACCTCCACCACCCCACCGCCGCTCACTATCCAGGGTGCAACCGTGAGGTATTCAGCCCAGCCCCCTCCCGCCGGGGTAAACCCGGCGCTGGTGCCCGTTTTCTTATAACCTGCACACTGACTGTAACGTCCGAGTTCACACAGTCTACAGTTCCTGCAAGGCACATGATGGTAGACGGCCACCCGTTTGCCGAGAAATTCCTCTGCCCCACGGCCTGCGGCCACGACCTTACCGGCCATCTCGTGCCCCAGTATTACAGGCGGCTGTATTAGCCCCATATCTATCTTCTTGATGTCGGTTGGGCACAGTCCACAAGCCTCAACCTGAACCAGCAGTTCACCCTCGCTGATTTCAGGTACCGGTAGAGTTTCGACCTCTACCTCAGACCCTCCCCGCCATACACCAGCGGTCATTTCAGTCGGGACTGATTCCATATTCATTACCCCTCTTCCCCATGTGACCCTCCACTGGCCTCCATGCTTTCGGCCTGAGATGTCACCACAAAGGGCACAAAGAACACAAAGGTTTTTTAACGGCAGCTATTTTCTTTGTGTACTTT
>JARRNM010000079.1:11308-31548 GCA_037384945.1 Deltaproteobacteria bacterium | reverse complement strand
GTGACCTTTGTGGTTTTAGGCAATGCTCTGGAAATATATAACCATTACACTTGTTCCCCCACATCCCCCATGACTCTCTATTCCTCCCATACATCCTCATGGTCGAAGTCACGAAATTGACTGGCTTCCTTCTGAGCGAACATCTTGATCCAACCATCTACACGTTCCTTGCCATACGCTTCATACCAGGCAGCTACGATGCTATCAACGGGTATATCGGCGAAACTGCCGTAGTACTCTATGTACTCCATGTATTTCCGGTTTTCCTGGTTGAATGGGTGAAACAGGGAGTCCTCGCGTCCATTGAATTCCAGTGGCTTTACCTTGTGCTTTTCACAAAGCTCCCGGTTAAAGGCGGGGGTTGCCTTCACCCATTTCCCTTCTAGGTAAAACTCCACAAATCCATGGTAGACGAAGACATTACTCCCCAGAAAATCGATGAGTTGCTTGGTTGCCAGATGATTCTTGACAGTAGCGAAGCCCACTCTCGACGGGATGGAGCAGGCCCGTCCCAGAGCACAGAGCAGTGATACTTTGGGCACACAGAAGCTTCGCCCCCTCTCGAGAACCACACTTGCTCGATAGTGTTCCGGCAGGTGGAAGGGAGTGTAGGGATCGTATCGAATCCCGTCTCGCACAGCCAAATAGAGCTTTACCGCTCGTTCCACAGGATCACCACTGGCTCCAATCACTTCCATGGCATAATCCCGAATCTGTGGATGGGTGCTATCTATAATCTCGGTTGGTTCTAAGTAGACACTGTCTACCTTTTCCAATATGTTCATGGCTCTGCCCTATGCATCTCCCTTGACTAAAGTCGTTGAAATCGTTCAAACCGTCGAAGTTTTTAATTAGGGTCCATCCGGAAACTCAATATTGTCATTCTGAGCCCTTCGTTTCATTCGGGATGAACTCCACGAAGAAACCTCCACCCTGTCATCCTGAGCGCAGCGAAGGATCTCGAGATTCTTCGTCGTCCCGCCCTTTGCGGGACTCCTCAGAATGACAACCGATTAACAATTTTCCACCAGCCTGTAGCTTGCAGCAGACAGCGATCAACTCGCGATAATACTTCTTTGTACAGGATATCTTTTCCCTGCCAGCTAGCAAGTTGCCCACTGCTACCTGAAAACGCCATCTCGCCGTCTCTCCGCATCCCCTCCTTGTCCCGCTGTGCCTAGTGCTTAGTGCATAGTGCCTAATAGTACTGACCTCCGACTTCTGCCCTCTGACCTCCAACCCTAGGTTATATCCCTGCTGGATTCTGACTCCTGACTACTGGCTACTTGCTTCCCGTACCCTCCACCTCCTGGTGTCTCGATTCTAACAATGTCATCCTTGTTCAGGGAAGTGGAGAACTTTCCCGGCCTCTGCGTTGATTTCCCATCTCTAAAAATGATGTTTTTCCCGACAGTTCCGGATTCACCGCCGTGAAGGCCATAAGGTGGTAGTCTCCTTCGCTCAGATAAAACGGTGATCTCCCCATCGGACTGGAGACGGATCTCCCTGACGATCCCGTCTCCTCCTTTGTACAAACCCTTACCTCCAGTCCCGCGGCGAATGGAATACTCGGTGACCAGAAACGGATAACTGTATTCCAGAGCTTCGATGGGAGTGTTCAAGGTGTTGGTCATATGGGAATGAACCCCGCTTTCCCCGTCACCGCTTGCTGTGGCCCCCATGCCGCCGCCAATGGTTTCATAATAGGCAAAGGGCATGTCTTTCCTCGGATCAATTCCGCCTATGGTCACATTGTTCATGGTACCCTGGCTGGCTGCCGGGATTCTCTCTGGTAGGGCCTCGGCGAGAGCGCCCAGTATGACATCAACGATTCTTTGCGAGGTCTCCACGTTTCCACCTGCCACAGCAGCTGGAAACCGGGCATCCACCACCGTCCCCTTCTCGGTCAGAACGGTTATGGGCCTGAGGACGCCGTCATTGGTAGGGATATCGCTGTTAACCAGAGCGCGGAAAACGTAAAGCACTGCAGAAAGAGTAATGGCATATACACCGTTTATGCTTCCCCCGACCTGTGGACTGGATTTTCGAAAATCGAGAAGCGCTTTATCCCCCTGGATGGTCACCGAGACACGTATCTTTACCTTATCGTTGCCAAACCCGTCGTCATCCATAAAGTCTTCGAAGGAGTAGATCCCGTCTGGAATTTCAGAGATTGTCTTTCTGGTTACCCGTTCGGCATAGTCCATTAACCTTTTGGCATAGAATTTAACCGTCTTCAGTGAATATTTGTCAACGAGCTCTCGCGTCCGCCGAATTCCGGTAATATTGCCCATTATTTGAGCGGCAAAATCTCCCTCCCTCTCTCTAGGGGTTCTGACATTGCTTAGCAAAAAGCTCATCATTTTCCGGTCAATCTCTCCCCTTTCAACCAGTTTCACGGGGGGAATGATTAGTCCTTCTTGGAACAAAGTGGTGGAAAGAGGCATTGATCCCGAACTCATGCCGCCAACATCAGCGTGATGAGCTCTGTTGGCCACATAAAATGAGGGAACTTCCTCGCCGGCGAAAACTGGAGCAACAACCGTGATGTCCGGCAAGTGAGTCCCCCCCTTGAAGGGGTCGTTCAAGATGACCATGTCCCCATCTTCCATTGAGACATGGTCAATGGCGGATTTCACCGACAAGGGCATAGAGCCCAAGTGCACCGGGATATGTGCTGCCTGGGCGATCATCTCCCCATCCCGGTCAAAGATGGCACAGGAAGAGTCACGTCTCTCTTTAATATTTGGCGAAAAGGCAGTTCTGTTGAGTGTGACCCCCATTTCTTCAGAGATAGAAGAAAATCGGTTCTTAAACACTTCTAACAAAACGGGATTTTCTTTCACGATTCACTCCGTTGCATTCGATATCCATTAGCCCCCCCTTCTTTTGTAAACTCGAGTTCGGCTGATGAACACCGGTAATGTCAGTTGTCCGTAGTCAGTTGTCAGTTGTGGGGACTCGCTTCCAGGTATCGAATAAATCCTTCGCATCCTTACACTCTTTACCTAAACAGATTAATTCTTGAGCCACGGACGACGGACATCTTGTGCCAGTTAATCTACGATCTCCATAATAACATTGCCATACTCGTCCACATGGGCCTCGGCAAACGGGGGAATGACAATGGTGGAAGAGTACTCAACCAGGATTGCCGGGCCAGGAATTCTGTTTCCGCTCAAAAGATTCTCTCTGTGAAGTATCTGGGTTTTCCTTACTCTCTGATCGAACACCACTTCCCTTTCCCCCAGAAAGGCTTTTTGGGGAGGGTGCCCTTTCACTTTTTTTGCCCTTTGAAATCTCGGTTTATCGGGAATGCCCCTTGCGCGCAGCCTTATGTTGACGATCTCGACGATCTTGTCCTCATTTCGATAACCGTAGGTCTTTTCGTGAAGGGTATGGAAGCCGTCTATATAATTCACGTCGAATGGAACAATAATTTCATAAGACTGCCCCTCGTAGCGCATGTCCAAGTATCGTTCGAGTCTAACATTCTCTTTGCCAATTCCTTCTTTGGACAAATCCTTGAAACCTCTTTTTTCTAAATTTTGAAAAAGTTTCGCCAGGTGGCCTGCCGTGCAGTTCAGCTGGTTTCTCATTACTGTGAAAGAGTAGTCCTTTATTACATCAGCCATGATCATGCCAATGGCGGACATTATGCCTGGATTTTGGGGAACGAGGACTTTCGGAATATTCAAAAGTCTGGCCAGAAACGCTCCGTGCATCCCCCCTGCCCCGCCAAAAGAAAAAAGCACAAATTCCCTGGGATCATAGCCCTTCTCCACTGAAATTACTCGGATGGCTTTTTCCATGGCCGTGTTCGCTACGGACAGAATGCCTTCAGCCAGCTCCATTGGAGAAAGGCCTATTCCTTTCGCCATTTGCCCAAAGAAACTATCGAGCCTGTTTCGCTGGAGTTCCATGGTGCCGCCCATATCAAAGGTTATAAGATGCGTATGTCCCGCAATCTTCCCGATCTCGAGGGCACCGACAACTCCCCCCGCCGGTCCCGACAAAATAGTCCGCACTGATTCCTCCATAGCGGTTTCAGCCGAGATACTGCCCCCGTTCGACTGCATGATTGACAGGCTGCTTTCTTCTGCCATCTCCGCTATTAGATGGCCTATGTAGGTATGCATCTTGGGGACGACGTAGGCATTGAGTAGGGTGGTGGAAATCCTTTCAAATTCACGGAATTCGGCAAGTATCTCATGGGAAAGTGATACCGCTATTCCAGTGTTCCCCAACAGTTCTTTTATTTCTTTCTCATGGGAAGGATTGGCAAAGGAAAAAATGAAGCAGACTGCCACCGATTGTGCTTGGGACTGCCCGATTTGTCTAATTACCTTTCGGGCCCCTTTTTCATCCAGTGGTTCGTACTCTTCGCCCGTGTTTAGAACTCTTCCTTTGATGCCAAATCTTAGATCCGGCGGGACAATCTGAGGCTCTTTACGATAGGCAAGATCATACAGACGGCTTCGGTTCTGACGTCCTATTTCTATGACGTCTTCAAACCCTTTGTTTGTAATCAGGGCCGTTCTCGCCCCCTTTCTTTCAAGGATGGCATTGGTGGCCACAGTAGATCCATGAATGATCCGTTTCTTTCCTTGTTTGGCCACGTGGTCCAGCCCTTCCAGCACAGCCCTTGCCGGATTGTCAGGGGTTGAAAGCAACTTATAGACGGACCACTGGTCTTCTGTTTTAAAGACAAAATCGGTGAACGTCCCGCCAGTATCAACGCCGACAACGATCATCTTTTATCTCTCACTGAGGTCACCCAGTCTCTGAGAAGTCTTAACTATAAAAGAGTTAGGTTGATTTGGGTTAATTGACCAACTCCGTATCGTCATGCGAATAAGCTGGGGCGCAGCAGCAGAGAACCTTGAGGGGTTCTTTTTCTCCATTTTTCAGCCGATGCAACGTTCCCGGTGGAATACAGACAGTATCGCCTATGAATACTTCGAAGGTTTCGTCACCTAAAGTCATCTGCCCTTTTCCGCCCGTGAAATGATAGATTTCCTCGCTTAGGTGGTGGCGATGTAAGGTGGTGGCTGTGCCTGGTGTAATCGTTGCCTCGGCCAAGCTCTGGTTGGAGTTGCCCTGCACCTCCGGATGCATCAGTTCTCGTATTAAGGCACCGTCTTTGGTGGTGTATGGCTGGATTTCCTTGTAGGCGGTTTTTAGAATCATTTTCTCCCTCGTGGTCATTTAAACTTTTTCTATCTCTCGCCCGCCCCCCAGTACTTGCCAGCAGCTGAAGGTAGACAGCACGCACCCATCTCTGCCGGGCGCTGGGCTGTAAGCACTAAGCACCAAGTTACAAGGTGTCAGGTTTCAGGTGTCAGGGAGGGAAAACGAAAAGGCTGAAACCTGAACACTGAAACCTTAATCCTTTCCCTATGCCCTATGCCTGGCACCTTGTGCCTTTAGCCGATAAGGTTCCTTTTCAAAATGACGAGGAAATCCTGGATGTTTGTTACAATCGAGGTCACCCCCAAGGTCCCCCGGTCTCTCAACTTGTTGACCGCAAACTCTGATATGTCCACCGCGTAGATATACACAGGTCGAACCCGCCCATCTAACACCTGGTAGGACGGCGTCATGTTGCCGGCGGCAATTGTGTGTAGCTGGGTGGCCAAGCCTATCAGGGTTGTCGCTTTTCGGGTATGAACTCTCATGGCATCCTGGGCTTCACGAGCGTCCGTGATTACCCCAGGGAGTGGACCGTCATCTCTGATGGAGCCCGCCAGGACCATGGGAACCTTCATCTCCAAACAGGCGTGGATGACTCCGTTATCAATCTTTTCCTCCTCCAGCAAGGCCTCTATGGAACCGGCGGCTCGCGCCATGTTCATTACGTCCAGATGGTGGTAATGACCGTGTAATAAAGGATTCTGTGTATATATATCCTGTCCCAGGGCAGTCCTGAAGATGGCAGCTTCCAAATCGTGCGCCGCCAGGGCATTCCCAGCCAAAAGCCCGTGGACATATCCGCTCCGGATAAGGGTCACCATGGAATCTCGGGCATCGGAATCAAAAGCTACGGCCGGGCCGAGTACCCAAACAATTCTTCCCTGCTCTTTTTCATGCCGGAGAAGATCATAGAGCTTATCGTAATCTTGCGAATACGAGGTCTCCCTGGATCGCCCCAAGCGAAAAGCAAACTTATCGCCCAAGTCACCTTCCTCAACAAAGCCGGTGGTGTGTACATAGATTCCCTCTTCCCCCCTCTCCCCCCGACCGACAATAACCTTTTCCCCTTTTCGCAATCTCCGTTGCTCCACCACCTCCAGTCCACTCCCTCTCAATACCACAGCGCAATCCATCCGGCTCTCTTCTACAAGAATCCACTCTCCGTCTATCTTGAAATATTCAGGGAAGATAGTGGTTCCGTGAAATGCAGCCGGGGCCACCCCTGCTTGCAACACCACCTCGGTTCTCACATTTGGTGAGGAGAGGAAGTACTCTTTAGCAAAGTCAGGTGGGTGATATACAGGCAAGGTGAAAGCCATGGGTAGTCCCTCCATTGAAAGTTGTCGACTCGGTTTTGCTGAAGAAGTCGAATGGCACCTGTGCTCTTTTGTCGCTCCGGCACCTGTGGGGTAGTTATTATACATCCGTCACCACCAGTTAGTCACTTGTCAGTTGCCGGTACTACCCCCCTTACCGTGTCAGACCCTGTCAGACCCCGCCAGCCCCTGCCAGACCCTGCCACTTTGCACCAGCACCTACGGCCCATGGACCACCAAACCCTGGCGTCGGATTTTTTACCCAAAACTTGCCGTACCAGAAATGGGTAAATTTACCCAAATGTGGTACGGCAAAAAATGGGTAAAGAATGGATTTACTGGTCTGGCTAGAGGAACGAGACTTGAGATTCAGGCGGACCTTTTGGGTTCTGAGGAGTTATTTTTGCCCATGGAAAAAGCTTATTCAGCCTTCATATGTCCTCTCACTTTTCTGCAGAGAAAAAGAATCTACCAGCTAGATGCCTTGTCCAGTTTATCCATGGCTTCTTTGGTCATATTCAGTTCTACCGCTGCCCTGAAGGATTTAAGATGCTCTACCTTGGTGGCGCTGGCAATGGGTGCGGTTATCCCTGGTCTATCCATTAACCAGCGTAAGGACAAGGCGGCCGGCGTAGTGTTATATTCCTTCGAAAGCTCATCAAGAGCTTTGAGGATACGCTGCCCCCGGTCATCCAGGTACTCTTTCACTTTGTCGCCCCGGGGGCTTTTTGACAGGTCTTCTTCGCTGCGGTATTTCCCGGTGAGAAAGCCGCTGGCCAGAGAGTAATAGGTGATGACACCCAAGGCGTATTCTTTGCATACAGGTGCTACTCCTTGTTCGAAGCCCTGTCGCACGCACAGGTTGTATTCCGGCTGGAAGACCTGGTAAGCGGGGAGGCTGCCGTCTTTCTTGCTTGCCTCCAGGGAGGCCTTCAACCGTTCCGGGGATAAGTTGGAGGCCCCGGCCCAGCGAATTTTACCGGCCTCAATTAGCTTGCCGTAAACCTCCAGGGTCTCGTCAACTGGAGTGACCTCATCGTCCCAGTGGGTCAGGTACAGATCAATGTAATCGGTCTGGAGTCGTTCCAGGGATTGGTCCACGGCCTCGAGGATGTAACTTTTTGAAAGATCCCTTTTCCCTTGTCCCATATCAGAGCCTACCTTGGTAATGAGGAGTACCTGGTTACGGTTGCCCCGATCTTTCATCCACTTGCCGATAATCGTTTCCGATTCTCCCCCTTCATTGCCTTCCACCCAGCGGGAATAGACATCGGCGGTGTCAATGGCGTTGAATCCCAGGTCAAAAAAAGCATCCAGCAATTTAAAGGATTGCTTCTCATCCACGGTCCAGCCAAACACATTGCCTCCGAAAACAATGGGAGCAGTATGTAAATCGGAATTTCCTAATCTTCTTTTTTCCATAGTCCTGTATCCTTATTGAGTTTTTCTCTTAGGTTAATTTCTTTTTTCGGCATAAGTCAGGCCTGCCTGATGCTTGCTGCGGTCTGTCAGCTAGGTTTTCTTATTTTTGTTCCCCCTCCCTATCCCCTTTGCAAGACCCCAACCCGCCATGTATGCCAGACTCTATCAAGTCTGGGCCTGAAGATTGAAGTATATCGCCGCGAGCGGATAGATGTCTGTAGGCTCTTTCATGTATTTCGGGGCAAAAATTTATTTATCCGGGCTGTGGTTGGTCGGGTCAAATTATTTCAATGGAATCGGGCGGGCAGGTGAGCCAGATACTGGAGCCCACCCCCAAAGACATGGCTGCCAAGTCTTTCTTGGAAATGAGAACACAAAGTGGGAGCCCTACGTCAACCAGGACCCGCACCTTATTTTTCTCGTCGGTCAACTGGAGCAAATGACCTTTGAAGGAGTTAGCCGAAGGCGGGTCGTCTGCGTTTTGACTTACCTGAATTACATTTGGGTCAATGGCGATGCGAACGGGTCCCAGGTTTCCTTTAACGATATCCAGCTTCAACTTGTCCTGCACCAGGCAGTAGGGTTCACCCTTTTCACCCGGCAGGATCTGTCCGCTGAATATGTTCTCATAGGTGGATTGAGCCAACCTGCCCTCAAAGAGAAAGACAATCTCATCCGTCAGCCTGGCCGCCTGGTTCATGTCATGGGTGGTGAAAATAACCGAGATGTTTTTTTCCTGATTGATCTCCCTGACAATCCTCTCTATGGCGATCTGGTTTTCCACATCCACACTGGCGGTGGGCTCGTCAAAAAGGATTACCTCCGGCGAGCAGGCAAGAGCCCTGGCGATGGCGATCCTCTGCGTCTCTCCCCCCGAGAGATTGTGCGCCCGGGCCTGTTTGAATCCCCCCATGCCCACGAGATCCAGCAATTCGTCAATCACCTGCTTTCGTCTCTGCTTCGAAATTTTGCGGATATTCAGGGGAAATTCCAGATTTTTCTCGACAGTAACGGTGAACATGATCGGGTGCTGTTGCACTATGACCACCCTGCGGCGCAGGTCCTGGATTCTGTTATTCTCGTGGTCGACCCTTTTACCTCGAAACCACACCTCTCCGGAGGTTGGCTCCGAAAGAAAGGCAAAAATCTCCAGTAGGGTGGTCTTGCCGGCACCGTTGGGCCCCAAAAGCCCAACGATTCTACCCGCTTCAACCGAAAGATGGGGTAAATCAAGGACCGTCCGTTTACCGTATATCTTCTTTAGATTATTCAACTCGTACAACATGGCATTCTGTTTTTTTGTGAAGATTAGTGCTACACAGCCGTTGTTACACCCTGGCTCTTCCCTGGATATAATTGAAAAAAATGTTTAGCCCGAAACTTATGGCAAGGAGGACGATCCCCAGGGCCACGCCCAGGACAAACTCACCCTTGTCATACTCCAGAGCCATTGCGGTGGTCATAGTGCGGGTAAAGCCTTTGGCATTCCCCCCCAACATCATACTGATACCAACCTCGGCTATGACCCTGCCAAAGGAGGCGATGACCGCAGCCATGATAGCGAAGCGAGCTTCTCTGATAATAACCCAGGCTGTCTGTAGAGCATTCGCCCCTAAAGTCATGGCAGTCTTCCGGTAGCGCTCGTCGATCCTGCTGATGGCCGAGATAGTGAACACGGTAATGATGGGGACGATGAGGATCACCTGACCGATAACCATGGCTTTCTGGGTATAAAGCAAATTGAGTACTCCCAGAATCCCCCGCCGTGAAATGAAGGCATAGACAAAAAGGCCTATCACCACCGTAGGCAGAGCCAGCAAGGTATTGAGAACGGTGATGAGTAAACGCTTTCCCGGGAATTCCCGGAAAGCTATGAGGAATCCCACAGGGATGCCTACCAAGCTGGCAATGATCGTTGAGCTGGAACTAACCTTGAGGGAGACTGAAACGACATTCACCAGTTCTGGATTAACTGACCACAGAAGCAATAGGGCGGAATAAAAACTGTCTAAAAGAAATTGCATGCTCTGCCTTTGTGCTTTCCTTGAATAAGGACTTAGGATTAGTAAAATTTTTCGGACGGGGTAGAACCCCGTCCGGCTGGATATTAAAAGGTTTTTATCAGCTCCAGCAATGAGAATCAGAGCTCTCGTCTTGCTTTAGCCCAAGTTCTCTCTAGGGAGATCACTTTGCATCGGGAATGGCGTCGGGATAAAAAGCCTGCTTTCCCTGAATCTTGTATTGGGCAATCATTGCCTGTGCTTTGGGCGATACCACCCATTTGGCAAACTGCTGGGCCAAGTCAAACTCGACGCCTGGGCACTTCTTCGGATTAATGGGGATGATTCCGTAGGGGTTGTAAAGAAGCGGGTCTCCCTCGCAAAGGATCTCCAAATCCAGCCCTTGTTTTCTGCCGAATTTATAATTGAGGTAGGTCCCGCGATCAGTAAGGGTATACGCCTGCTTCTCCTCGGCAAAGGTCAGGGTTTTGCCCATACCCTGTCCAATGGAGAAGTACCACTTACCCAGTCCACCGGGATAGACAAAAGTCAGCTTTTTCTTCTTGCCCTTACTTATGATCTCAGTGGTGGTTTTCTCCAGAGGAATGCCGCTCGCCTTCCACAGAGCCTGCTCCTTGGTGTGGGTGCCGCTGTCGTCCCCCCTGGAAACAAAGGGAGCCTGCTTACTGGCAATCATTCGCAAGGCCAGGATCGCATCCTTTTTGCCCCTGATGGCCGCCGGATCGGCTGGCGGGCCAACAATGACAAAGTCGTTGTGCATAACTGCCAGACGATAGGCACCGTACCCTTCGGCCACGAATTTCTCCTCTCTGGCCTTGGCGTGAACGAAAATGATGTCCACGTTACAGTCCATGCCGTCCTGGATAGCCGCACCCGTTCCCTTGGCGATGACCTTTACTTGTATTCCCGTGTCCTTCTCAAATTCAGGGAGGAGCACGTCCAGAAGCCCGGAGTTCTCGGTGCTGGTGGTGGTGGACATCTTGATGACCTTGTCAGCGGCCTTTGCCTGACTGAAACCAAACAGCACAGCAACCAGAGCGATAATTAAGCAGAAACCTCTCTTCATCGTTCCATCTCCTTTCTATCCTTGGAAAACAACCTGTCCCGACAAACTCAAATCGTAGCCGGAAAATTTGTCGCTCAAACTGAGAAACTCCTCATCGCGCAGCAGGGCCAGGAGCATCTGGACCGGGCGGCTGAAGAAGATCTCTTTGCGCACGATGAAATCGTAGCGTTCCCAGCGCACCTCTACCTGATCCAAACCGAGCATTTCTGCCACAGCGGCAATTGCCAGCCCAGCATCGGCCCTTCCGGCCAATACCTCTAGGGCCACATCCAAGTGACGGGCGAATTCCACCTCGTACCCTGGAATCCGCTCACCGCTCACGCCCTGTCGCTCCAGCTCCTGGTCCAAGAGCAACCGGGTTCCGGTGCCTTTCTTGCGGTTGGCGATCCGCAGCCGTCCGCTGGCGAGATCAGCCAGTTCCTTGACGCCTTTTGGGTTCCCCCGGGGCACCACCACCGCCTGCAATCTCTGGCAAAAGTTGACCAAGACCACATCATTGCCGAATTCTTCTTCCACGTAGGCAAAGTTGTACTCATTTCCATTGGATTCCAGGAGGTGACAAGAGCAGATGTGACAGAGATTCTCCTTAAGGGCACGAATTCCTCCCATGCTCCCCAGGTTGCTGAACAAAGGAAGGGGAAGTGGATTGCGTCGAGCGAACACTTCCAGAAGCTGGTCGAGTAATAAATCGTTACTTCCGGTTATTACAAGTAAGTTTTTGTAAGTATCTGGAGTCTTCTCAGCGGGGGGATAGTTTTCGGTGTGGTGCTCCAGCCACCGATCCACCAGATGGCGCTGGAAAAGCCATTTACCTGTAACCTTGGTGGCGGTTCATCAAAGGCTTCATTGCTTCATCCTCGAGGTAAGCTGAAAGGGTCAACAGATTGGGTTGCTTAACGATTTTTTGCTTATGGCCTTATTACCATAAGGCGATATTCATGTCAAAACAACAAACGAAAAATAACTCATCGCAACTTGATTTTCTTGCTTTGATGCGCTATTTGTGAGATCTTTCTGGGAATTGGCTGAAACCCTGTTCTCCAGGACGACTGCCAGGTTGCCGGCAAAGTCTGAAAACGAACCTAAAGTTCATACCGGACGAGACGAGGTCGAGATCCCGTATCCAGCAAGGTATTGTTTTTTCTGGATTCCCGATATCCGCTGGCCGCGGATTCCGGATTGACGGCCTTGGCGCTCGGACTCGACCACCGAGTTTTACAGCAGCCTGCTGGTCCTACTACAGGTTGGTAAGTAGACTCCCAAGTTCGGCAGGGCAGCGGAAATGGACATCTTTTTGGCGAATATTCAGCTTGAGAGGAGATGGTGACGACATGTCGAAACTGATAAAAGAGGAAAGTGAGACAGGGAGGCTGCACATCGATTCACCCCTTATGGGAGAGTCACTGGTGAGCAAAGAATTCTTGAAAAGAACAGAGGCTCAAGAATACTTTCGCATGCAGCCCGATATCAATGTCATCAAAATAGGTGGGCAAAGCATTATCGACCGGGGGGCAAAGGCTACGCTCCCCATAGTTGACGAACTCATAAAAGCTAAAGATGATTACAAGATTATTCTCATGACAGGTGGTGGAACAAGGGCGAGACACGTTTACAGCATTGGGGTTGAGTTAGGCATGCCCACAGGTGTACTCTCCAAGCTGGGGGACAAGGTTTCCTGGCAGAATGCCGAGATGTTGAGCGTGTTACTGGCGAAACACGGGGGAGTCAAGATCGGCCACGGAGACAATCTTGAACAGCTCACTATGTTCTGCCGACTCGGCTACTTGCCAATAACCTATGGCATCCCGCCTTACGGCTATTTTGAACACCCGGCTGAGATTGGCTCCATTCCACCACACAGAACTGACTGCGGTGCCTTTCTCCTCGCTGAAAACATCGGAGCCCGCTCCCTTATCTTCCTGAAAGATGAAAAAGGGCTTTTCGATCGTGATCCCAAAAAGGTCAAAGGTGAGGAAAGGGATAAACTCAGATTTTTCGACAGAATATCGGCTCGAGAGCTTCTGGAGTTGGATCTGGACGACTTGATAATCGAGCGACCGATTCTCACCCTGCTGCAGCGGGCAAAATGTCTCGAGGAGCTGCAGATAATTGACGGTCTCCACCATCCCGAACATATACATGCAGCTTTAAAAGGAGAACATGTCGGGACGATCATCTACAAAGAAAAATAGGGAGCACGGCGTGGGCAGGCGAAGTTAACCGGTTCAGTCCGCCTTTTCAGCTTTGCCGGCTGTGAGGACAAAGACGCTGGCTCCAGTTGCCTCCGCAAGCTGGTCCAGCTCTTTCTTTCGCATGTGGTGAACGTAGATCTTTATATCGCCTCCGCTTACTCCCACAACTCGAAAGCGAGGCTTTTTTTCTCCCTTTTCCACCTTGCGCCTTTCCCTAACAAAGATCGTAGTGGGCATGGCGACCTCCTTAGAAACTATTACTTTTTTGTATTCCCATAAAACACTTTTGTATGTTATACATATATATCCTTTAAACACATAAATCAATAAAAAATATGAATGACCGTAAAAGAAAACGTACCCGCTTAGGACAGGGCAAAAGGGAACGCTACCTTCAGCCCTCGCTTCTTATGGGGTTGTTGCTCAAGCAGTCCTATGGCTATGAACTGATCCAAAGTATTCAGGAGTTCGGGTTTGTGGAAGGGCAGGCTCCTCCCGGAATGGTCTATAGACATCTGAGGCAGTTGGAAGGCGACGGCCTGGTTATCTCAGAATGGGAAACCGAGGGCAGCGGTCCGGCAAAACGCATCTATCGCTTGACTGGGGACGGATTAGAAGTGCTTGAACTCTGGGTGGAACACATGGAAAGACAAACTCAGAAGCTTGGCAAGTTCATTGAGCGCTATCGAAGCCTCTCTCAATAGAGAGGATAATACCTCAGCTGGACTACCGGCACCAATTTACTCCCTTGGTGCTTTTCTACGCCTCTCCCCTACAGATTCCCAAGTCCCATTGCCGTTGGGGACAACTCCGACTACCGCCCTATTGCCCCAAAGTCGAGGTCGCAGCCAACCTTTGGTCACAACAAGGTCCTCTGGCGCAACCACTTTGGCGTCGCGGTCGAGGGAAACAACAAAAATATCCGAGCTTTCCAGATCCGACACCCTAACAATATCCGGAAGATCGCGCAACCGGCCAAACTCAATCAATCTGCCGCACCAGCCGGAAGCTGTTAGTCCAACGGCTGCGGCAGCGCCGATAATTCCATCATTTGTGCCTCCGTGACCTGTGAGGTGCACTTTGGCGGCGGCTTCCAGTGCTTCCCTTTGAGTCACTACTTGCCTTGTGCACATGTATCCAAAATCTAATAGCTCAGCCAGCTTGCCGTTGCCTTCGCCGGCAACACAAAGCCCGGGGTCGCTTCCCTGAAGGGAATTAGATTCCAGGTGTTCCGCCGCCCGGGCAATTACCTCATCCAAGAAACAGGGGTCTGCCATATCAACAACGATGCAAGCAGCACTGTTGTGTGATGTGTAAGGTATGCTGTCGTGAAGCAGAAGCTGCTGCCTTACCACACCCCAAAGGTGGCATCCCTCGGGCAGTTTGTCCTCAAACCAACGTGCTACTTTTCCAGTGCCACGCTCAGCTCCTACCGTGTCGGTGTCATCGAAACCGATGTAAATCCGCATGAAGGACCTTCTGAACAACTCGAGGAATAGATGTACTCCGAAAAAGGTAGTTCCCCTTCTTCGTCTGGAACAGGCCAATCCGCAACTCCGACTGACTTCGCCCCGTTTCTAAGATGTTCTTTCCGGAGTACCATCTTATGTCAAGACTGACATAAAACTGCAAATACTCTTAGAGGAGGATGAAGCGTTTGTCAATAGTAATCCTTGGAGCGATGGAGACAAATCGCTTCATTGAGGAACCTTCCTATCCTGTGCCGTAGACTATCGAGAATGAGATTATGAGTTTGCACAAAACTCGCGAAAAATTTCACTTGACAATGGTTGGCTAATATTGGTAGCAATCTATTTATATGTCAATTTTGTCATAAGTGTCTAATTGGACATAAGCCCCCTGGTCAAAAAATTTTCTTTCCTGGTTTCTAGATAACTTTTTCCTGCAATTCTTAAAGTGAGAGGAGGTGCTTCATGAGGAGACTTTGCTTCTCTATTTGTTCGTGCTGCCTGTTTCTTTTGTTCACCTTAACAGTTGCGGTTCATCAGCCAAAGGCAGAGCCGGCAGGGAAAGTAATCGTTTTTCATGCAGGTAGCCTGACTGTGCCCTTTGCCAAGATGGAAAAGGTGTTCGAAGCACGGTATCCCAAAGTTGACGTCGTGCGGGAAGCAGGTGGAAGCACCAAAATGGCCCGCATGATTTCCGAACTAAACAAACCGGCCGATATTATGGCTTCTGCCGATTTTGCCGTCATCGACAAAACACTAATTCCCGAGAAAGCCAGCTGGGATATCCGTTTTGCTACAAATCAGCTGGTGCTTTGCTACACCGAAAAGAGCAAGTATGCCAGGGAAATCAACAGTGCTAACTGGTATGAAATCTTGCAAAAGACAGGAGTGGTGTGGGGGCACTCCGATCCGAACCTTGACCCTGCCGGGTATCGGAGTCTCATGGTGCTCCAACTGGCTGAAAAGTATTACCACAAACCAGGTCTCTACGATCGGTTGCTTGCCAATCGGCCCAAAGAGAACATCAGACCGAAGGCGGTGGAGTTGATCTCCTTGCTCAAAGCCGGGAACATGGATTACGGTTGGGAATACCTCTCCGTCGCCGTGCAACAGGATCTCAGCTACCTTGAGCTGCCGGAGAAGATCAATCTCGGTAACTACCAGTATGACGACTACTACAAGCAGGCCACGGTGAAAGTAACTGGCAAACAACCGGGAACTTGGATCACCCGTATCGGGACATCCTGCACCTATGGAATAACCCTCATCAAAGATGGACCAAATCCTGAAGCAGCGTTGGCTTTCTTGCAGTATGTGTTGGATCCCAATGGTGGCTTGAAGATACTGAAAGAGGTGGGACAGCCGCCATTTATTCCCTGCCGTGTTCCCACTGGGACAATGCGAGACATGCTGCCCGCTCCCCTGAAGAAACAAGTTGAAGTAAAGGATTGATTTGCAGTCGACGGGAGCCCGAGCGCGCTTTGGCCGCCGTCTTACCCAGATTGGCGATGATAGCCATGGCAGCAGTTTAACTCGGTGGTTTTGTCATGTTCACGAATTTGGCAAGAAATCATACCGTTGGAAGCATTGGAACGCTTATTTCCCACAATATGGATCTCGAACAGGGGGTCTCAGCCCACAAACTCAATGAGATCTACCTGGAACGCAGAGTCCAAGAGCTGGAACAAAGCTGCATCATTCGCGACGCTCTCTATTCACTTACCCTCGCCAGAGTCACTGAGCTGGCCCTTGTCTGTGCGGGGAACTATGCTGATCACTGCGAATTTCTTGCCGCTTGCGACCTTCTCGTCAATCCTAGGCTCGTGTTGGTCCATGTTCGGGATCAAATCGAGCCCGTTGTGAAGGAACGACATGGAGGCATAACCAATCAGTTCAGCCATGTTGGTAGAGCTACGCAGGAGATTGTTCAATGGTTGAAAGAAAATACCTGCATTGAAATAAAGGAAGAAGCACTCCTGCCGTACCTTTACAATGAACTGTCTTGCTTGGGCCACATAAAATCACCTCACCTTGACTCTATAGAACACCGCATGGAGCGGATAGCTGATGTCATAGGCTTTCTATGGGCTTGGCAGTTGCCAGATTCTTCCGGTGTCCAGGAAAGGTTGAGGTGCCTGTCCGAGGACGAAAGGCAATTTATCCATTCAAACCTTTGCAGGTTTGATCTGAAGTTATTCCACCAGTTAGGACACGAATTATTGCGACTGGTGGAGGATGGTCGGTACAAGGGCAGGTTTCTTTGCTAAAAAGAAGCTCAATCTGCAAAACCCTAGGGTTGAGGTTTCGTCGTGGAGTTTATCCTGAGCGAATCGACCTGAGCGACACGACTTGAGCTCGTCGACAAGTCTCGCCGGACAGGTCTTGCCGAAGGACTTCTCAGAATGACAACCGAAAAGCAAGCTTCCAGATGGACATAAGATAGTTGCAATAGGCTTGATTTGGTTTTCTCGAGAGTCTCGTCCTTAGTTTGAGCGATAATACTGGCGAAGAGCCAATTTACCAGTGCAGTGTTTGTCTAACTACTATTACCTTTACCCGTCTGAGAGGGGTGAGTATTGCTCTCCTTTCTTGCCTCACCCATTGGAGGGCCCCCGCCTAGCATGCAGGGTGGGAACCGTATTTGAGCCTTGACAGAGGATTGCCCAAATTAGAATTGACTGCTAACCTTGGCAAAGACCGTAAGAGCCGGCAGCCTACCCCGAACTTATTATCACTACTATCGTTACGGTGGCACAGGTCCTAATCAAGATGAGTTATGGGCGCCAAGAGGCGCAATCTGCTTCCGCAGAGTAAGACTCCCGCACTGCTTAAAGCAATTGCTCACAGATCGATAGGGTAACTATTCAATAAATCGTCAAACAGCTAGTTGGCATTGAGGGTGTGCTTTTCAGGGGACCTTTACAAGGAGGTGTTCGGCATGTCCAAAAAAAGTTGGCCCAAAAATAAGAGAAGGTTCTACCAACGCACAATGACCAATAAAGGGAGGACAGTGAGATGAAAGGAAAAATAATTTTGGTTCTGGGGTTAGTAGGTATGGTGACGATAGTTTTTACCTCCACGTTAGCGAGGGCTGATCAGACCGATAAACTGATAGAAATCCTCAAGGACAAAGGGACTATTACTGACGAAGAAGCAAAGTCCTTGGAAAAGAAGGACAAAGGTGAAGCATCGGAAAAGGAGACCAAGGGAGAAGCAAAATCCGATGACGATTGGACCAAAAAGATAGAGGTGGGCTATAACAAAGGCGCCTATATCAAAACCGCCGATGACCGCTTCTCCATCAAGCTAAATGTCCGAACCCAGGGCGCCTTCAGCTACGAAGTACAAGAAGATCAAGAAAACACGACGACCTTCAAGGTGCGGCGAGCACGTCTTCTGTTCGGAGGAAACGTTTATTATCCCTGGATGAAATATGGCACCCAGGTTACCCTGGAAGGTGGAAGCGCGGCCTTGCGGGATGCCTATATCCGAGCAGCTTATTATGACTGGGCCGAACCGCAGATTGGGCAGTATAAGGTCCCCTTTGACCGGGAATTCCTCACCTCGGCCTTTAATCTCGAACTTATCGATCGATCCATCGTCAGCAATACTTTCTCGCTGCAGCGGGACATTGGTACCCAGATTTCGGGGCAACTTTTCCACAATCAGTTGGCGTACGCTGTGGGCATGTTCAACGGCAGTGGAGCCAACCAGAACAACGTGAATCAGAAATTCATGTATGTGGGCCGAGTGGTCTACAGCCCTTTCGGTCCTGTTCCCTATTCGCAGGGGGCGCTGGACACACCGGCCAGCCCCAAACTGTCCATTGGCGTGGCAGGGGCCTATCTTCCCGGCTTGAAACCGGGAGAGAGGAAAACCCTGGCGGGCCCTTTGGGCAACACCAATATTGTACCGGTGAAAAGTAACGTATATGAGCTGACGGCGGATGTGGCTTTCAAGTATGAAAATTTTTCTCTCGAAGGGAGTTACGACTTTCGCAACATCGATCCAAATAAGCCTGGCACTCCTTTTGGAGAGGAAAATGCTCAGGGTTTCTATCTTCAGGGGGGGTATTTTCTCATCCCGAAGAAATTTGAACTGGCTGCCCGTTATGCCTGGGTGGATCCGAATGATCCCAACCAGAAAGACGACAACAAGCTTCATATTTCCGCAACCAAAGCACGACCGGACATCAAGACAATCATCTGATGCAAGCAATGATAACTCTGGCCTTCTAAGAGAAGCGAGAGGTGTGAGGTCCAGGCAAAAATGGTTCGGTGCGCCATTCAGAGACGTGCAACCCTCATTTGGAAGACTCCCTGCAGTCGCCGAAAACAGACTGCAGGGAGCCTTCAATTGATCGTTGTGAAGTGGCTTTCTCGCGGCCCATTTCAGAAAAGTATTTTTGGGTGAAGCTCTTGGATAAGAGATTCTTGACAAACATTGGAAAGTCGGTTCTGATCATATTTGTTACCTCTTTATTACCTGATAGACAAGGAGACGGCCATGAGCACAACCAGGGAGCATTCGGATCCGGCAGGAACTTCTTTGTCCAAAGCCACGATCCGCGAGGACATTCTCCAGAGTTTTCCAGAACTTTTCGGCACCAAAAAGATAAAGGGAAGAGAAGTAAATGTGGAACAGGAGATTGCCACACTCGCCCAGGAGCTGCACCCCGAGATCGCCGCAGCCCTCATAGGACGCCGCAAATTATTGAGTTCTTCCGCGCCGGTCCGGGAGAAATATGGTTGGCCCAAATGGGACGACACCTTTGAGGATCCCGTAACGGGGAAACCCTGGACATATCGCCAGATCATCCAGGGTTTGATTGATAACTTTCTCGACCGTGACAGCGAGTACCGCTGGCGGCTCAACGACGACGTGGACATCCCGAAGGACGCCCACCCTTTGACCAATCCCGGCTTGGAGCTCACCGGGCCCTGGCATCCCCTGGACATGGCCTTCAAGGCCTTGAACAGCCCGGCCCCTATGAATATGCCGGACTTTGAAGATGCCTCACCGTCCCATTTCCGGCCCGACGGCACTCCAGAAAACGAGCCCCTAGGGATCTTCGCGGCCGTGGAGAACGCCAGAGAGATCTTCGAAGGTCGTTGGACTGACCACCCCTATGAGGTGGTAAAGAAAGGCAAGACGCGCAAGTATGAGATCAAAGCGCCCCCGGCTAAGTGGCCCACCCGGTTTGCCCGACCTCCAAGCATTCACGTCCGGTATCACCACATCATGGTCGACGGCCAACCGGTGCACGGGATTATTCCCATCACTCTTCTTTGGGCGCTCAACAACTACGAGTCCCTCACACGGGCCGGCACCGGCGTATATTACTACATCCCGAAGATTCAGACCCCTCAGGAAGCTCTCATTGTAGAAAAACTCCTGGTGCGGGTGGAAGGGTTGCTGGGCGTCCAGCCCGGCACCATTAAGATCAAAGTTCTCTATGAAGAAGGCAACGCGGGGCGGTTCCTGCCGGTGAACGCCTGGGTCTGGCGACGGAGGCTTCTGGGGACCAACGTCGGCCGCTGGGACTACCTCGCCAGCATCAT
>JARRNM010000079.1:0-11281 GCA_037384945.1 Deltaproteobacteria bacterium | reverse complement strand
TGGCCGGGATGAAGAAGGGCGAGCTCAGCCAGGGGGCTCCCATTGGCGGAATGGCGGCGGTAATGATCTACCAACCGACTGATCCCTACGGCCGCTCCCAGTATAACCCGGTGGCCCTGCGTGGAATGGTAATCGACAAGGTGCGCGAACGTCTTCTGGGCCTCATCTTTGTGCCTGAGGGATCTCCGCCCCCAGGTCGAGAGCCCATTCTGGAAGAGATCCTCGCCGGAAAGATGAAAGGGCGACTTTACGATACCTATCGGCAAAGCTGGGTTGCCAGCCCCGAACCTGCTTACGTAGCCGCAGGCAATGATCCGCTGCAGGCTTCCGTGACCGAACTCCAGGCAATCATTGATGCGCCCCGAGAGGAGGTGGAGGTAAAAGGTAAGCCTGTACCGACGGTTGCCAGTGGGCTGGTGGAAGCGGAGCGGCAGTTACTGCAATCCCGTGGCCTGTTAGACTCCCAGGGCAAGATCACCCCCTGGATAATCACCAAAGAAATGTTCAACAAGCCGGAGAAACTCTTCAGCCGAGAACTATGGGACAGCATCTACGGGGTGCCGAAAGGTGAGATCACCATAGAGCACATACAACACGCCTTTTACATGGCGGCTAACTACGGCTTCCAGATCCTCAACGGTAACTTTGCGGCTGCCATCGATGACTACGAGCTTTGCCTGCGTTTCATGAATGATCTGGCTACCTACCGCATCGATGTGTCGTGGCTGTGGACCTTGCTCCATCATCAAGCGGTGATCACCAAAGACGGCTACCTCAAAGGGCCGGCGCTTACCGAAGATGGACTCAATCCGGCTGAGGACGCCTTCGAGGTCAAGGCAGGGACCCCCTTCACCAAGGAGCTCTTCCAGAGGTTGTGGGACTACCACAACGAATGGACCTCGGCGTTCTTCGCCGAGTTGGACCGCCTCGGCAATCCTGGTCGCTTCGACCGCGCCAAGGCGCCGGTGATCATGGATCTCCTGAAGCGCCAGCTCCTGGCGCCGCGCTATATCCAGCACAGCGCCAGGGTGCTCTTCGTCGTAGCTCCGGCGAAGGAGAAGGAGCGCGAGCAGCTTTTCGAGGCGATTTTCAGCCCGTCCCGCGAGGAAGTGGTCAAGCTTGTCGAAGCAGGCACTCTGAGTCAATCTGCCCTGGATGCTCACGATTACGTTTATGACATCTTTCCGGGATTCGAAGGAGATTAGCAAATAAGGTTGAGACAAGATTCGGGAGAAAATCTCAACCTTCATCATTCTGTGGTTCGAGATTTCTCCTCTACATCTGGTTTCACCACACTGGAGGCAGACAAGAGTTTCTCTGTTATTGAGGTCAAATGTACAACCCCAACAAAATGTTTAGATCTACTTCCCATATCTGTAAAGCAGGGAATCTTAAGATCTTGGCAAGATATGTTTAGTCCTTGGTCACGAAAAACAAGCCCAATATCCTGACAGGAGTGATTTGTCCTCTTCACTTCCGTATCTGATGCTTATGCTTCTGCAGTTAAATTCAAATCTGCGGTGATGACTTGACCGCAGCTGTTACCCTATGGCTCTCAACCCAGAGATCATCTGCAAAGGATGAGACATAATATGGCATGACCAGGCAGCAGGTGGTTATTTCTTTTTCTGATCAGCCTTCCCCAATCCACCTTGTCACCCCCCATTGCCCACCTAATGTCTGCCGGTCTAATAAGTCAGACACAAGAGGGCAGAATCCTGCGCTGCAGAGTGAAGTACCGGACCATTAAAGATGTGCTTGATTTCTTGACGAATGATTGCTGCGCGGGTATTAGTGATCACAAGGTGCAAGTCCAGTGAAAATTGTAAATTTTTTTGGGATTTATATTCGATCTTTCTGGAATAATAAATAATTTTGAATAGAGCCAGTAGAAGGCATAGGATTAAAAAATGTGATTTTCCGCCTAACCGAGCTGGAGAAACTTCCTGTGGACGACGGTAGTGTGGACGTGGTTGTCTCCAACTGTGTCATCGAATGTCACTGCAGATAAAAGAAGAGTCGATCAAGAAGGTTTTCGTGTGCTTAGGCCTGGTGGTCGATTGGCAATCTCTGACATAGTGGCGACCACGAAGTACATGAACAGCTTTCGCTTTGATCTATAGGCGAATAGAATCGATTACGGAGATTTTTCATGACAGTACAGAAGTCGGTGACCAGACGCCTTTCCTTTCTCGATCGGTTTTTGACCCTGTGGATATTCCTTGCCATGTTCGTGGGAGTGATGTGGGGATATATTTTCCCCGGAATCCGAGAGATCATAGACTACTTTCAGGTTGGGACCACCAACATCCCCATTGCCATCGGGCTCATCCTCATGATGTACCCGCCCCTGGCCAAGGTGAGATACGAGAAGATGGGGTTCGTCTTTCGGAACTTCAAGGTTCTGGCCCTCTCCCTCATCCAAAACTGGGTGATCGGACCCATCCTCATGTTTCTGCTGGCCGTTGCCTTCCTTTCCGGCCATCATGAATACATGGTAGGGCTCATCATGATCGGTTTGGCCCGATGCATCGCCATGGTTATCGTATGGAACGATCTGGCAGCCGGAGACCGGGAATACTGTGCGGGACTGGTGGCCTTCAACTCTATCTTTCAGGTGATCTTTTACTCCATCTATGCCTATATCTTCATCACCCTTGTGCCTCAATGGATCGGCTTGAAGGGGATCGTCGTGGACATCTCCATCAGGCAGATCGCCGAGAGTGTCTTCATCTACCTCGGCATCCCTTTTGTCGCCGGGGTGATCACCCGTATCATCGGCCTGAAAACAAGGGGTCACGACTGGTACGAGGAAAAGTTCATCCCCAGGATCAGCCCGGTGACCCTGATCGCACTGCTTTTTACTATCCTGGTCATGTTCTCCCTCAAAGGGCAGTATATCGTTGAGTTGCCCCTCGATGTAATCAGAGTGGCTATACCCCTGTGTATCTATTTTGTGATCATGTTCTTCGTCTCCTTCTACCTCTCCATGAAGGTGGGGGCTACCTATGAGCAGTCCACGACGCTGAGCTTTACAGCGGCTTCCAATAACTTCGAGCTGGCCATTGCCGTTTCCGTGGCCGTCTTTGGCATCGACTCGGGCCAGGCATTCGCCGCCGTCATCGGACCCCTGGTGGAGGTGCCCGTGCTGATCAGCCTGGTCAATGTGGCGCTGTGGTTCAAGCGGAAGTATTTCCCCTATGCGGTGGAGACTCCTGTCGGCGTCTGCCATGTAACCTGCAAACCATAATGGGGATTGTTGGTTTCGAAAGGCTTTTGTCGCACCGAACACCATGCTCTCTAGTTTTTCCCTTAGGGCTGCCAATGTCTCTGCTATCTTGAATCAGAAGTATTCAAGTGTAATTAGCATCTCCCTTTCAGAGCTGAACTCAACTGTTCGATACGGACTCAATTTTAAGCGTTACCAACGGGAATGTTCCAGCGACTAGCTGGGAGTTAATTTAACCTACGTGATAGTGTCAGGGCTGAGATTTACTCAGTCCCAGTATCTTGCCCCTAGCCTATTTAAAAATCCGGTCTATCCACCTTATTCGAGCCACTGCGTGATTTCCGCCGTGCGTTTACCAGCCAGAGAAAAAACCAAACTATTTTTCGGCGACATGTAACCTTATGATTAGTGTGGCTGATGCAGGTGAGACGGCAATGAGAGGACAGAGGCAACCCACCGGAGATCACGGCCGATACTTTTGAAATCCGCAATCGTCAGTATGGAATCCTATCACCGGTGACGGAGATAAACTCTCCGGTGTTTGACAGAGAAATCATTTCTATTATCTGAAAAATCTTCCTTGTAGATTCTGCGACTGTCATGGGAGCAGCTGGACCACCCATATCTGTCTTGACCCAACCAGGATGCACAATCACCACAGCAATACCAGCTTCTTTATACTCAATTGCTTGATTTCGGCTCAGCATATTCAGGGCAGCTTTTGACACCCGGAAAGGTGTTGCTCCGCCGTCGGTGAGCTGGATTGAACCCATCTGGGAGCTTATGTTTATGATCTTTTTCTCCTTTCCTCTTTGGAGCAGGGGATAGAGGGTTCTTGAAATCATCAGGGGCCCGCCGACGTTGACCTCCAAATTCCGGGCCAGGTCTTCCCAGTTTAACTCGTTGACCTCAGCTGATTCGTTTATGCTTACTCCCGCGCTGTTTACCAGGATATTCAGGTGGCCGCAATGATTTTCAATGAACCGATAAAGATGCTTCAGGTCGTCCTCAATGGTCACGTCCACCTTGACGGGGAGTATGTTTCTTTGCTTCTCCGCCTCAGCCAGTAGCTTTTCTGATCTGCCTTCATCCCGATAACCTGCCGCCACTTTGCAGCCATGTTGCACCATTTCTAATGTGAGACCAAAACCAATCCCCCGATTTGCCCCACTGATAAATGCGACTCTTTGTCCACTTTCCATCTCTCTTCCTTCTGCTGATCCCAAATCTTTTCAGCAATGATCAGCACTTACAGTCAATATAGGAACGTTTTTTAGCAAATACAAGCGTAAGGATCGACAACACACCTTACTAACAGATGACAACCGTTAGCCTGGCATGTATTATTCACTATTTTTTGATGCTACGTTCAACGACCAACTCTGGAATATTGGAGTGTTGGAAAAGGCAGAAGATCAGTTGTCAACTTGAATTAGTCCTCTCATTACTCCATGACTCCATCTCTCCATTGCTCCAGCAGATTTTCGTTTGGAGGGAAGATCAACTCAAGGCCAGGTCTTTTGGATCTTCATTCCTCACTCGTTAAGGTGAATACTTTGCGAAAGATCTCACTCTATGCACTCATGGCTACTCACGTCGGCCTGGCCTCAGGTACTTATGTTTTTGCCAAGGCGGCGGCCGTTGGCTTTCCTGATGCTGAAACCCTGACCCTCGCCCGGGCAATGGGCGCTGCCTTAATCCTTCTCTTACTCACTGGCTGGGTCATTCCCAAGCCACGGTTCGATTTCAAGGAATGGCTGCAAATGTTAGTCTTTGGAATCCTTCTTGTGCCGATAAACCAGTATTTGTTCCTGCGAGGCCTCCGACACACAGTGCCTAGCCACCCAGCCCTTTTTTATGCCTTGACTCCCCTGGGCGTTCTCATCCTGACCAGCGGACTGAGTCGAAAATTGCCACTAAAAAGAAAAATCCTGGGGGTACTTCTGGCTCTACTCGGGGTCTATATCATTCTTAGACCCTGGGAGGGTGGAGAGACCATTAAGGAACTGCGCACAGGAGATTTATGGGTTTTACTCGCCATGCTTGCCTGGACGCTGTACACCGTCTTGGCTGGCCGTGCTTGCCATAACCATGATCCACGAGTTGTAACTGCATGGAGTCTCATCCTGGGGTCGGTGGCCATGGTGCCCATTGGGGGGCATTCCCTGCTGACCATGAATTACGGAGCAATACCCGGGGCCGCTTGGGCTGGACTGGCCTATCTGATCGTCCTAACTAGCGTGACCATGTTACTGGTTTGGAACATATTGCTCCGCCATCTTGGACCGGTAGAGGTGGCGATCTGTACCAACGCCCAGCCACCGACAACGGCGGCCCTTTCAGCTCTGATGGCGGCTTTAGGGTTGCTGTCCAGCGAACAGGACCTGGGGCTGCTCTTCTGGCTTGGCATGATAACCATCCTCACCGGCGTTGCTTTGGTTCAGTTTAACAGTGATTCCAGTTATTCAGATCGTTCAAGCCGTCCAACTCCTTGAAATTGTTGAAGCACTTAAAGCTCAAGGAGCTAGAACTCACGAGCCAGTAGCAGAATGGAAGAACACCCTTTATGGTTTGCTCTCCTGGATTCTGGATTCTGACTCCTGAATTCTCAAATGATGTGGTGCCTAGTGCCCGGTTGAAAAAGCTGCCTGCTGCTCCCTGTCTCCTGGTTGCTGAACGTTCATGCTCTATGCCTTATGCCCCGGATTTCCTACCAGGGTAGTGTCTTTTCGTATTGACAATGCCAACATCGATTCTAATTTTACTTGAATAAGTATGTTTTCCCGGCTTAAATTAAGAATCAATAACTAAAGCCATTTGAACTGTTGGTTGACTTTGGTCAAGACAGTGGGGGGAGGTTTTGGTATGGATAGACAACAGCAAGCACAAGCACTTGCAAATTCCTGGGAAAGTGAACCACGGTGGCAAGGAATCAAAAGAACCTATTCGGCTGAAGATGTGGTCAGACTCCGCAGTTCAGTTCAAGTAGAATACACCCTTGCCCGTCTGGGGGCGGAAAGGCTCTGGCATCTGATGCACACAGAACCTTTCGTCCGGGCCCTTCTACCCGGTCGACAGTGTTCCAACAGTGGTGAGAAGGATAAACAGTGCCTTTCTCAGGGCTGATCAACTGCAACATTTACATGACAGAGGGAATATCTATTGGTTCGCCCCCATTGTCGCCGATATAGAGGCTGGCTTTGGCGGTCCCCTCAACACCTTTGAATTGACCAAGGCGTGCATTGACGCGGGAGCGGCAGCAGTTCACCTGGAAGATCAGATCTCTTCTTTGAAGAAATGTGGTCACATGGGCGGTAAGGTTCTAGCACCGGCCTCGGAGTATCTCCGCAAATTTATCGCAGCTCGACTTGCCAGCGACGTTCTAGGAGTGCCCACGGTGCTGATAGCCAGAACAGATGCCAACGGAGCCCGTCTGACCAGAAGCGACATAGACCCAGTTGACCACCCATTTTTGACAGGACAGAGAACGGTGGAGGGTTACTTCGAGGTTAGGGGGGGTCTGGAACTGGCCATTGCTAGGGCTCTGGTCTATGCGCCTTATGCCGACGTCATTTGGTGTGAGACTTCCACCCCCGATCTGGGAGAAGCGAGGGAATTTGCCCAGGCTATTCACCAGAAATTTCCCAACAAGGTACTCGCTTACAACTGCTCGCCTTCATTTAATTGGCGAAGGCATCTGGACGAGGCCACCATAAGTGGCTTCCAAGAGGAACTGGGCCATATGGGATACAAGTTTCAATTTGTTACCCTGGCTGGTTTCCACACCCTCAATGCCTCCATGTTTGAGTTGGCTCATGGTTACGAGAGCCAGGGAATGGCTGCCTATTCCCGCCTGCAGGAACATGAATTCGTCATGGAGCGCCAAAGTGGTTACAGCGCAGTCAAACACCAAAGCTTTGTGGGCGCCGGGTATTACGATGAGATTCAAGGTGTGATCTCTGGTGGCGAGACCTCCACCTCGGCCCTGACAGGCTCCACGGAGGAGGAACAGTTTTCCCGCTGAGCGCTGGAGGGTTTCCTTACTAAGTACTATGCACTAGGGACTATCCACTTTTCGAATCTGGATTGCGGATTTCAGAGGGCATAGAGCATAGAGTCAACATTTCGAAATCCGAATTGCGAAACCGGGAACCCGCCCGAAGGGTAGGAGTCCGAAGGACAATTTCAAAATTGAAAATCTGTAATCCTGAATTCTACTCCTCTTTTCCACTAATTCAGCTCTTTTTTGTCTTCTGTCTTCTGTCCTCTGTCGTCTGATCTCTTCGTATTTTGGGGCCTAGTGGCCCTCAACCGTTTGTGCTGATTGTATGGGAAAATATCTATTATTTTGCCCGCCTTGATTCGGCCTTGAACTTGATGCCAGAAATCCACCCCCAGTAATTCTGCATGCTTCTGCAAAAATAGGTCTTTCAAGTTTCCCTTTAATCCCAAGAAATACCTGAACTCCTCGGGGAAAATGTCATTTTCACCAACACTGAACCAGGGCTCGGCAGATAATTCCTCCTCGTAGCTTGTCGAGGTGGGCATAACTCGGAAAATGCACTCGGACAAGAAAGAAAGCTCGTCGTAATCGTAAAAGACCACCCTGCCGTGGCGAGTAACCCCGAAATTTTTCAGGAGCATGTCACCTGGAAAAATATTTGTGGCCGCCAGGTCTTTGATCGCTTGACCGTAATCTACAACGGCTGCCCGGGCTCTTATCTCATCAACCTCGTCGAGGTATATGTTTAGTGGCGTTACTCGCCTCTCTACATAGGCATGCTTGATAACCAGATGATCATCATCCACCTCCACGTTTGCCGGAGCCACACATTGGAGTTGCTCTAACAGATCTTCTGAAAATCGACTACGGTTAAACTTCAGATGCTCAAATTCTTGCGCATCCACTAATCTGCCGGCACGATCATGCTTGAACACCAGATAATATTTGGCCATCACCTCTTCCCGGGTCGTGTTCTTGCTAGGTGGAAAGCGGTCTTTAATCACCTTAAAAACCAAATCGTAATCGGGCATGGTGAATACCTCCATTACCATGCCTCTTTCGCCCTCGGCTATTTGGAACTTCTCTTTGGAAGACTCTAGATGTTGCAACAGATCGCAGTACAATTCAGACTTGCCATGTTTGTTGTAGCCTATAGAAATGTAGAGTTCCGCAACTCTTTTTCGCGGCATAATAGACTTGAGGAAAGCGACTAACTCTGAAGGCCTTCGAACCTTAACGTGAAAATAGGACCTAGTAAAACTGAACAAAATGCTGACTTCGTCTTCGTCCAAGAGCACGGCATCAACCACCATGCCAGCAGGAGTGTTAAGCAAAGTGAGTACCAGGGGGAAATTATGTGAAGGGGTCAAAAACCTCCCAATCAGGTAGGCTCCTTTACCTCGATAAAGAACGGAGTTTAACATATCGACTCTTTGGATAGTGCCGGAACTCCGAGCCTTGTTGAGGTGATCTTCTATGCTGGCGGCCACCAACTTTACGTCTCCTTCGAGGTCCTCATAAGCCACAGCAAAATTGTAATCCCTCAGTATAGTCTCGATCATAGCGGTTGTTGTCTGCGGATTGGCATAGGAGCGATAGACTGGTTGACTAATTTGCGTAGGCCGGATTCTTGAACAGGTGTCGACGAATTCAATCTGAGGATTGACACCAATAGTGGCAAAGACTCTCCGGGTGATGGAATTGAAGAAGGTTTCTGCAAGTTCCCAAAGATCCAACTTGACTACCAGTTCAGCATAGAGAACTTTTGCTCTCATCCATAGTTCGGGATCATTGACTCTTCCGCCCAGCACCCGGTTGATCTCAACAACAGTTTCATCCACCACTTTTTTATACAGGTCCAGCCGCTCTCCTGCATCAGCTTGGATGCCAGGCCAGTCCCTCCGTTGGAAGCGGGCTTCAGCCCTTCGAGTAATGGCATAAAATTGTCTTTGGTAGAGATCAAAGGCATGGCGGATGGTTTTAGCAGCCAGCTCGGAAAGGTTGTCGTTAGTGCTGGTCATCAAAGCTTACCTACTTGAAAGGTTCACACCAGAAAAACTATTTGGCAAAATTGATAGATTTAGGTTTCAGGTGTCAGGAGAGATTAGCATGGGGCATGAAGCATGGAGTACAAAAATTTCGAAATTGTCAATGCTGAAACCTGTTGGAGCGAAGCGGAAATCCCGTCTGAAGCGAAGCGGCAGCGGGAAACACTGAAACCCGAAACCTGAAACCTTACTTTTCATTAATGAATAGTTTGACATATTAAAGAAAAATAAAAAAGCCGCACTTGGGCTGTTACCCTCGTGCGGCACCCGTTCGTTTGTCTTTTGCTGAAATTAATTAATTTAGTGTGGATCCGGAAACTCAACATTGTCATTCTGAGCCCTTCGCTTTGCTCAGGACAAGCTCCGCGAAGAATCTCCCGCAATCCCCATAGCCACGAGATTCGTCGTCGTCCCGCTCTTAGCGGGACTCCTCAGAATGACAACCGAAAAGCAAGTTTCCGGATTAGCACTAACTAGTTCAGTTCGATATAAATCCTTGACATTACATCTTCAATGGCCATGCGCATGGACTCCGAGGCCTTCTTCTCGTCATAACTTTCCCCACCGCCGAAGCCCAAAACGCTAAGAGCAGTGCTTTTCAACGTGCCGGATCCAGTATCGGCAAAAACTATCTCGCCAGTCTGCACGTTTACTGCCCGCACGTCCACGGCTGTCTCATAGCGCTGCTTTCCAAGATTAAAAAGACCACCGCCATGGGCGCCAGATTTTGCCACGCCATACTCAGTCACCGCTCCAGTGAGGATATATTTTGCCCCCACCAGTTTGCCGATCTGGACTGCGGTAGACATGTCGACAGCGCCACTCATTTGCAGTTTCTGCTCTTTCATTAGGGCATTGAGCCTATCGCGTTCGTAGACCTTGTACTTTTTGGTTTTGACCAGCGCGGTGATAAGCATGTCGGAGGCCCCGTGTCCGACCTGCCAGCCCTGGCCAGGAGCTCTGGTTTCGAAGTCCATAACCACAATTGGTATCTTCTTTCCACTGTAATTGTAAGCGGGCAAAGTCCTGGGAGTGCTGCCTTCATCCTCTCTAGTCTCTTTCCCCGAACCGGCGCAGCCCAAGACAAAGAGAAAAGCTACAATGAGTCCTACCAGCAAAAAACCTTTTCTTCTCTTCAACATTGGCCCTCTCCTTCTTGAGTTGAACTAAGATGAGTAAACCAGAATACTCTTGGCGAATAAATGTGAAGTGCTGTCAAAGCACTTTCCATGCCAACCTTAGCACATCATTCTCCCGAGGGTCAAAAGTTAAAGGTCTACAAGCCTATGATTTTATAGATGCGGGACATATCGAGGTGCTTGCGAAGGTGGGTGGCCAGTTTGTTGTATTGCTCCTCCTTCCAGTGGTGGAAGGAGCTGAGCCTATCCATGGTGGGAACCAGATCATCGTCCCTCAAAAATCGGCTGATGAGGCAATGTCTCAAGCCATCGTTATCAAACAAGCCGTGCACATAAGTTCCCCATACGCGACCATCCTCTGAGACCAGGCCGTCCTGGATCTTTACCGGCCTGCCGTTACGTTCGGAAATCTCGAGAAGTGCGGTGGCTGATCCTAGAGCTCTGCTACGACCCATGTGTATCTCATAACCTCGTATCTTCTCCTCGGAACTAGCCAGCTCTTGCCACAATAACCTGGCCTCAACCTGGGTAGTCACCTTATCCCCCAGGAGCTCTGTCTCCATTTCCAGCAACCCCAAGCCGGCAGCTTCTCGGAGGTCGCTTTCCACCTCCAGGGGATCCAACACCTTTTGGCCCAGCATTTGATACCCCCCACAGATGCCCACAACTGTGCCGCCCCGGCCATGAAAGTCAACAACAGCCTCAGCAAGTCCCTGATTTTGCAGATAGCGCAAATCGCTTAGAGTGTTTTTGCTGCCAGGTAAAATAACCAGGTCCATCTCGAATACTTTCTCAGGAGTGGTGAAGTAGGTCAAGTTAATGGATGGTTCCTGCTCCAGGCTGTCAAAGTCCGTGTAGTTGG
>JARRNM010000078.1:0-23759 GCA_037384945.1 Deltaproteobacteria bacterium | reverse complement strand
TTTTTCTTGGCGGCAGCCAAAAGGACTCGATTCCGTCCCAGCTCTTTTGCCTCATACAAGACCGTATCCGCTTCTCGGATGACGGACTCGCCATCCTCACCATTTTCCGGGTAGGAAGCGACACCTACGCTAATGGTTACTTTTATCGACTCGCCCTCAGCACCAAATTTTTCCTCGGCCACCTTGTGGCGAATTCGCTCTGCAGTTTCCACTCCCTGCTCCGCACCAGTTTCCGGCAGAATAATTATGAATTCTTCCCCGCCATAGCGGGCAGCGTAATCGCTGCTGCGGATAGAATCGGTGAAGACTGACGCCAGCTTACGCAGTACTTCATCTCCCGCCAAATGTCCATAAGTGTCATTATATTTCTTGAAATGATCAATGTCGATAACTAGGCATGAAAATGAGTGATTGTGCCGTTGAGCGCGATTCACCTCTTTGTCAATAGTCTCCATAAGATGTTTGCGATTGTACAGCCCAGTTAGACTATCCCTTATGGAAATCTTGTGAAGCTCGAAGTTCTTTTGGCGCAGAGTCTTATTAATTTCTGCAAGTTCTTCTCGCCCTTGACGCAACCGCGCTACCATGTCATTGAAGACCTCGGTCAGATAGCCCACCTCACTGCGACTACTCACGGGCAAATCCACCTCCAGATCACCGGCGGCCACCTTGGCAGCTCCACTGGTCAACCTATTTAGCGGCCGGACCAAGCTCAGGCTAAGGAGGTAGGCTGCCAAACCAATAAAAAACAGCAGTACAACCACCAGAGCCAAAGTGAAGTTGCGCAGCCGGACAATCTGAGCATAGGCCTTTACTCTTTCTTTCTCGGCAACAACCCCCCAACCTAGCTCTGAGATAGTCTTAAGGGCTCCCACCACCGGTTGGCTGTGATAGTCTAGATAAGCATTGGGTTCACCTTCTTGAGAAAAGAGTTTTTTTGTTGTGTTATTTGAAAGTGTAGTTTCCAGGAACTCTCTTGAGATTGACTGGGAACTGACGAGCAAAGAACCATTCCTGGTAATCAAATAGAGCTCGCCTATCTCGCCTTGGGCATATTTCCTCAGGACGCTACTAATGGTGTGAAAGTTGAGCTTCGCCACCAAAACACCTAATAATCGCTCGTTGGTATTTAGAATGGGCTGGACAATTACAATCACAGCCGACTGCAAGGTATCGTCCCAATATGCACTGCCAACGGTGTACTTGTTTGCCTGAGCTCTCTCGAGCCATTGTTCCGGTAGTTTGACGGTGGTTGCCTTGTCTGAGCTGGTAGCCACCGGTGTCCCCCGCAGATCCAAAAGCATAAGTTCCTGGTAATCGACGATTTTTTCCCTCACCGACCCTAGGTAATCTTTGAGTCTCCGGTGAGCTACTACTTTTTCTATGTGACGGCTTCCCTCGCGCAAGATATTTTCAAGATTTTCTAAGACAACGTAAGAACTAGAGAAAACGCGTAGGTCGTACAGCCGATCTTTTAACCACAAATCGAGCTCGCGGGAGACTTGGCTGGTCACCACTCGCAGTTCCTGTCTGATCTTTTCATTCAAGAATTCACGATTCTGGACATATGAAAGCCAGCCCATGGTCACCGATGGGATGATGGTGGCAAGAAGGGCGAAGACGATTATCTGGGTTGTGATGCTTTTCACGGGAGCAAGCTGGAGGAATTGCTCTTTACCTAGCTCCTTGGCAGACAAAAGAGGTCTCTCCTTAACGAGACAAGTAATCCCTGAGCTTTTTGGCATCTGACTCTGCAATTCCTACGTAGTCGATGCCCACCATAACCATCTTTTCATTCGTTCGGGCAGGTTTAACTCGACGAATTACCCCCAGGGTTCTTGTCTCCCCCCATGGTTGCGGAAGGTCAATTTCCAAACGCACCTCACTCTGGAGTTGAAATGGTTCCGGTGATGCTCCCGACACCCCAACCACAATTCCAGATAAGGTGAGGTCAACGGATACCCCGGTCCAGGAACTCGCTTTTAAGGCTCCATTCGGAGTAGTTTGGGGCAGCACCACGAGTTTCACTTGTATCCGCTCCTTGTGGCGAGAGTCACTCGTGCGTTTATCCAATCCCACTTCGGCACGTTTTCGTTCAGTGTTTCCCAATCTTTGCTGATAATACTCAACCAACACTTTCTTGACCGTGGGATGTTCTTTTACCACTCTTCTCATGCTGGTATAACTGAGTTCGACAATGACACTGGTATCCTGAGCACTCACTGAACCAGAGCGTGGCTTACCGGTGAGAAATGACATTTCACCGAAAAATTGACCTAGCCCCAGAACGGCAAGCTCCAGTTCCTCTCCATGATGATCTCTGATGAAGACTCTGACCTGACCATCCAGAATTACATAAATCGATCTCCCTGGGTCTCCCTCGCGAATGATTATTTCCCCAGCATTGAACACATGGAGTGTTGCTTCGTCCGCTAGCTTCTTGCGCTCATCCCCACTCAATGGTGAAAAAAATGGAATAGCTGCAACTGCCTCCTGAAGTCTTTCAGACCACGGCTTGCTCTTTGTTGCTTCCCTCTCTACGTCTTTGTCTTCTGAAACTTGTGAATCCCGATCCTCTGAAGAACTTGCCAGAATTTCCACTGTTTCAAAAAGTTGGTCGCTACCGGACAAAATCTCCTTCTCTATGAAGCGAAAGGTAATGGCTCCAATTTTGAAGGTATCACCGGATTTGAGGACCAGTCTTTTCACCCGTTGTCCACCAATCAGAATGCCGTTGGCGCTTCCCAGATCCTCAACCACCCATTTCCCCTTTGCGAATACCACTCTGGCATGGTTTCGCGAGGTAGTGGGATCTGGTAGAGTAATGGTGTTGTCTGCGGACCGGCCGATTGTTGTAGGTCCAAGCAGTGGATAGACCGTTTTTTGCATGGATCCTATTTCAAATGCCAGATAACTCTGCTTCATCAAACCATTCCTATTCGGTTTGGGCAAAATAAGACAGTAAGGCTCTCTGTGGCCCGACCAGGACCTTAGCAGCAGCTGATATGGCTGAAACCGCACCGATCCTTACTACACAGGAAGAGAACCCTGCCTAGACCGGATATTTCATCAGGAACTTATGCACATTTCTTGCCAATTTGCAGGGGATCCTGGAACGGTGGTACTGTGTGGGTATTGAGTACTGGAGTAAAGGTTCCATTGATGACAGAGGATTGGAAAAGTGTCAGAAATGAATTTTCTGGAAGCTCACTTGGTTAAGACATGGTATATTAGCCAACCCTTCTATTAGTCCGTACGATTCATGAATCCTAAGGACAAAAATTGAGGTATTTATGGTGAAAAAAGTGAGAAGAAATGCTCCTTGCCCTTGTGGAAGCGGACTGAAATACAAAAAATGCTGCTTGGGCAAAGAGAGATTAGTAGACGAAAGGGTCAAGGAAATTTATGCTAAAAAATTCAATATCAAGTTAAAAGAAGAAGCGGATGTGGAGGCTATTAAAAGAGCGGGGCGGCTAGTTATTAGAACCCTTGGCCTGGCGGAGACCAAGATCAGGCCGGGCATTACAACTGATGAGATCAACACCATTGTCCATGAGTTTACCATTAGAAATGGTGCCACCCCTGCGCCATTGAACTACCGGGGGTTTCCCAAATCAGTTTGTGTTTCTGTGAATGAAGAAATCTGCCACGGCATTCCGGGAGAGCGAGTTTTGCAAGAGGGGGACATAGTCAATGTGGATGTGACTTCTATCCTCAATGGCTATTATGCCGATGCCAATAAGACCTATTTCGCGGGCACACCCAGCCCTGAGGCCAAGAAGATTGTCAGGGTGGCTCGTGAGAGTCTCAAACTGAGTTTGGCCGTGGTTAAACCGGGGAATACCATAGGCGATATCGGCTGGGCCATACAACAGTACGCAGAAGGTGAAGGTTGTTCAGTGGTGGAGGAATTTACCGGTCACGGGATAGGATTCGACTTCCACGAACCCCCGCAGGTGCCCCATTTTGGGAGGAAAGGTCAAGGAGTTACTTTAGTACCCGGCATGGTGTTCACCATTGAACCTATGATTAATTTGGGCAAGAAGGATTTGCGAATTCTGGCTGATAATTGGACGGCAGTCACCCGGGACGGATCCCTTTCCGCCCAATTCGAGCAAACAATCCTGGTTACCAACAACGGTTATGAAACCCTCACCCCCTACGACCTCTAGCAACAAAACAATTCCTCAAAGTGTGTAATCCTATAACGTCAGATTCAACTATTTTTTCCCACCTGTGGAGTAATGGAGCGATGGAGTGATGGAGTGGTGGTAGCTAAGGAATTATAATGATTTGCAAATCTAACCAGTACTCCACTACTCCACAACTCCAACACTCCGGTGACCACGGAGTATCCGTGGTCATCTGAATACTCGGTGAAAAGTATTCCTATCACAAGAGTAGTTTTTCTGTTGACAGATTCACCACTTCCGCCTTAATCTTCTCCCAGGTGAGCCACTGTTTACCAGCAAAATAACAAGGAGGTTTGCCAATGCTATTAAAAGTGGGCCTGCCTCGCTCCCGGTGGAACATCATCTCTCCCCTGGGAGCCCAAAATGGTCTGTGAAATTGATCAGCTAAAATCATTATATGGCAGCCTCAAAGCATCTCTCGCGCTGACTTCTTCAAAGGACGACTGCTTTCAAAATAGAGTACTCTTAGCGGATACTATCTTGCTTAATCGCTCTCGACAGAAAAGCTTGTAAGATTCTCCTTCTTTACTTCCCTCAACCCACGCCCCTCACTTCCAGGCCGATTAACCTCCTTCTGGGAAAATTCTGCCCCCTATTCTTGATTACTGGCGATTTTTTTCTATGGTTGCTTTGGTTGGCTAGGGAGGGAACCATGTTTATTCAGCAAACGGATCTTTTCCGGGGCATGAGCAAAGAATTTGTGAAAAAAGTGTATGATACTGCGGTGAAAGAATCCTCTGAGAAAGATGTAGTACTGTTCCTTGAAGGAGATAAGGCCGAGCACTTTTACATTCTGCTGAAAGGACGGGTTAAGCTTGCAGTTGGCGAAATTAGACAGTTGGTCCATGTGGTCGAACACCCAGGGGAGGCTTTTGGGTGGTCGAGCCTTGTCGGCCGAGAATTCTATTCAGCCACCGCTAAATGTACGGCAGATACCAAACTGCTGAAGTTCGACAGCAAGGAATTCCAAAAGGTGCTCGAAAAAGATCCTAGCAATGGATTGGCGCTTTTCAGGCGGCTGTCAGGGGCTTTGGGGCAGCGGCTTATCAGCAGCTATGGAGCTTTGGCTTTTGCCCAACTAAGCGAAGAGCATCGCACCTATGGCAGTTCTCTTACCCTCCAACAAGCCGGCAGCGAGATAAGTGAGACTCCCTAGGATAAAAACCCCCACCAACTGTTCTCATTATGGAGGCGGGGGTCAAAGATTAATTCTGGTGCCGAGGCCCAGAATCGAACTGGGGACACGAGGATTTTCAGTCCACTGCTCTACCGACTGAGCTACCTCGGCACGTTTTACAAGCGCTCCGACTTATACGATCCACTAGTTTTTTTGTCAAGGGGAAAAGAGTCCGAACAGCTAAGTACCTGGCTTAAAGCTGTCCCTGGAGGGATTTTTTAGGTCTTTCCTTAATAGGGAAATCTGCTGGAGTAATGGAGTGGTGGAGCAAGGGTAATTTCGGATTTCGGATTGAAAAACCTAAATTGCAAACCAAAAACTCAATTTGAAGCCCACAATCCGCATTCCGCATTCTTCAACCCTGTGGAATTTCGCCTTTGGCGAACCCGCCGTAGGCGGGATTCCACAGGGCAGGTCTGCAATCGACTAACTCCAATACTCCAGTACTCCAAAAAAGCTTACTATATCTTTACGTGCAATCCCGCCACGGCCGGGACTGACCTAGCCCAAAGGGTCAGGTTTCGCGGCCCCAATGAATTGGGGACTTATTTCTTTTTTTCTCCATCCTCCAGTTCCAAGTGGTCCTCGAGTTCTTTTGCCAGGGCGGAGAGATCATCTTCATTGAGGTCCAACTCAAGGGATGCTCCCGGATCGGCAGATGCTGTCTCGGGTGGAGATTCAGCCTCTAGAGATATCTCGTCCCCGAGATCGCCTAGGTCTTCAAAGGATTTCTCATCTGATTCAAATTCCAGACCTAGGAACTCTCCATCCTCTTCAGCCACACTAGAATCTTTAGGGCTTATTTCTGCAAGATCATCCAGCTGCAGCTCCTCGCCCCCAGCTTTGCCCATGGCAGACGCCTCAATGGTCTCCAGGTCATCCAGGGCAATATCGCTGAGGCTCATTTCCTCGGACGAGTTTTCCGCAGATGGGATCTCCAGATCTCCCATATCTATAGAACCCTGGGAGGCTGAAGGCTCACTCATTCCCAAGCCACCCAGTTCCAACTCAGTCTCTTGGGTAAGGCTGAGCGCTTGTTGAGCACCACCGCCCTCCATTTCCCCCACTAAACTGCCGAGAAGAAAGGGCACTTGCGGTCTGAAATCCATAAGATTGAGATCTGCTCGACTACTAGAAAGATCTCTGCTGCATTTCGAACAGTTGTTCAAAAAATCAAAACTGACATAACCACATTTGGGGCATCTCATGGCACCCTCCTTAGTCTCGCACCCTCCGGTTGTCTGGAAACATTGGCCGGGTGGATTCTGAGTAGGTTTTGTGAGGCACTATAGCCGTCGAGGCCAAACCTCAGGTCAAGGCTAAAGACCCAAGTCGCCTAGTTCATATTGTATCAGGCCAATTACCACAATTGCAGCAGTCTCTGTCCTCAATATTCGCCCCCCTAGCGAAACTCTTTGGAAGCCGGCTGCAGCAGCCTCCTCAGCCTCCTTTTCGGAAAATCCTCCTTCCGGACCGATGAGGACACATGCCTGGCGAGCTCCACCTTTCAGATCAAGGGCCTGTCTCAAGTTTTCCTTTTTATCCCCTTCCCAGCAGAATAGCTTGATTTCTTTATTTTCAGACTGCTTCAACAGTTGAGAATAATCAGTGAGAGGCCATATACGCGGGACCACGTTCCGTCCGCTCTGTCTTGCCGCCTCCTGAGCTATCCGTCCCCACCTCTTGACCTTGCCTAGCCCTTTTTCCCCTGCCAACCAACCTTGCGCCCTCTCTGTCTGGAGAGGAACAATCTCATTTACTCCAAGTTCGGTTCCCTTCTGAACAAGCAGATCCATGATGCTTGGCCGGGGTAGTCCCAGTGCCAGCATCAAGTTAAGCGGCGACTCCCGGTCTACCCTTTTACCAGGGCTCACCTTGAACCGGATGTGCTGTCGTCCCACCGCTAAGATCTCTGCGGGGAATTCCCTGCCGCTACCGTCAAAAAGCACGACAGATTCTCCTGCTCCCAGACGCAGGACCCGGACCAAATGATGAGCCCTTTTGCCGGTTACCAGCCTTTCCCCCGGCTTCAAGCGTTCACCTTCAACAAAGAAACGGCGCGGTTTCATGGAAGCAGGTCAAGCCGACTGAGCCAAAAGTAGCCCTTGACCACTATAAGCAATCAGTCAAATTAAGTTTATAAGCAAGATAAATGCCTAAATTAACAATAAACCTATAGTAAAGAAAACCTATAGTAAGTAAAAGGAGATCAGGGTAGCTACTCTCCATCCGGAAACTTGTTTTTCGGTTGTCATTCTGAGGAGTCCCGCAAATGGCGGGACGACGAAGAATCTCGTGGCTATTGGCTCGCCGGAAGATTCTTCGCGGAGTTTATCCCTTCGACAGGACTTGTCGACGAGGAGTTCGACTGAGGCTCACTCGAAGTCCTCAAGTCGTGTCGCTCAGGGCAGGCTCTGAGTTAACCGAAGGGCTCAGAATGACATTAGGGAGTTTCCGGATGGAGACCAGCTGATAAATTCCTCTCACGCTGGCCCGCTGAGTCTGAACAAGTACCAGTTAATCAGTGCCGGCCCCCAAAAAACGTAACTCATGGCCCCCAAAGCCAAAAAAGGTCCAAAGGGAATTTTTGTGCCTCCCCCAGATTTGTCCCTGAACATGAAAAGCACTCCCGCCAGCGAACCTGCCACGGAACTGGCGAATAGGGTGTAGATTACGCCGGGGAGACCCAAGAAAGCACCAATCATGGCCAATAGCTTGATGTCTCCACCACCCATGCCCTCACGTTTTCTCAGCAGCTGGTAACCCAGGGCGACCAAAAAGAGCACTCCGCCTCCTGCTAGAAGACCTAGGAGGGATTGCCAGATGTTAACCCTGGGAAGGAGAAAAGACGCGGCCATCCCGGCAACAATTCCTGGCAGGGTAATTACGTCGGGAATGGTCCAAGTGTCCAGATCTATGAAAATTATCACCAACAAAGCGGAAAAGAATATGAAGTAGACCGCCAGCTCCGGAGTCAATCCGAAAGCCCTGAACAGGGCAAGTCCGTTTAGCCCGCTCAACCCCTCTACCAAGAAATATCGGGGTGAAATGCGCGCCTTACACTTGCGGCACTTGCCGCGGAGAACCAAGTAGCTAAGCAACGGGATATTGTCATAAAAACGAATTGGGCTCTGACAAGTTGGGCAGTGTGAACCAGGTTTGATCAAAGAGAGTCCTTTGGGAAGTCTCACTATACAAACATTGAGAAAACTGCCCACCGCAGCTCCCACAGCGAAGACCCAAAAGGCTAAAATTACATTTGGCAGGTTCATGCTATAGTCCGCTCCAACCGGCTCAGTTCAAAGCATTTATCGTACCAATTTAACGATTATGTCCCTCCTGAGCCACAAACTCTCCTTTTATCGAGACGTTCAGACCTCCTCGGGTTAAGGGTCAGAGCCTGGAGAGGGACTTTCCTTATATCCACAAGATTTCACCGGGCAAACGAGAAATTCTTCCCCCTTGCTCTGACGGACCAATAGATAAGCATTGCCGCACTGGGGGCATTTTTTGTCCACCGGTCTTGACCAAGAAACAAACCTGCACTTGGGAAACTTACTGCAACCGTAAAACCGCCTCCCTTTCTTGGACGCTCTCTCTACCAGCTCCCCTTGGCAGTTCGGTTGGGGACACGCAACGCCAGTGCCAATGGATCGAGTGTTTCGGCAACGAGGATATTTTTCGCAGGCAAGAAATGGCACGCCCAGGCGGCTCTTACGGACCACAAACCGTCCACCGCATTTGTCACAAATTTCATCAGTGTATTGCAGTGGTTCATCTTTGTTTTCTCCCCTAGCCTCTTTGAGCGAGCGAGTATTTTTACATTCAGGGTAACCGGAGCAGGCCAAAAAAGTCCCAAAACGCCCACTTTTTTCTACCATGTCTCGGTTACAGAGTTCACACTTGCCCCTCACCTCACCCTCTGGAGCTGCTTGAATCTTTCCCTTACTATCTCTGGCGAAGTTCTTGCTGTTCTTACAATCAGGATATCCGGAGCAGGAGAGAAACAGCCCATTCTTGCCCCAACGGATGTGCATCTTTTTTCCGCATTGCTCACAGTCGATCTCAGTGGGTACTCCTGCCCTTTTAACATCGGTCATTTCTGTTTGGGCCTTCTCCACCGCCTGGTGAAATCGCCGGTAGAACTCTTCGAGCACCTGGAGCCATCCTTGATTGCCGCTCTCTACCTGATCCAGCTTTACCTCCATCTGGGCGGTAAAAGCGACATTCAGAACTTCTGGGAAGCTGGTCACCAGTAGGTCGTTCACCAACATGCCCAATTCGGTGGGGATGAATCGCCCCTTTTCTTTCTTGGTATAGTCTTTCTTCTGAATAACCCCCATAATACTGGCATAGGTACTCGGCCGGCCGATCCCTTTTTCTTCCAGTTCGCGAATAAGGGAGGCCTCGGTGAATCGAGGGGGCGGCTGAGTAAAATGCTGCTTAGGTTTCAATTCTATTAATTTCAACGAACTGCCTTCTTTTAGATCTGGCAGTTTCAAACCCTCTTCTAAGCCAAGATCTCCATTATCTGACCCCTCGATGTAAAGCTGCATGAATCCAGGGAAGCGGATCACCGTCCCGCTGGCTCTTAAGATGAACTCACCGGCGGCAACTTGCAGGACCGTTTGCTCTAGCTGGGCCGGACTCATCTGGCTGGCGACGAATCTTTTCCATATCAATTCATAAAGTGCCAACTCCTCTTTCTTAAGGTAGGAAGCCATCTCCTCGGGAGTCCTGGCAACCGCAGTTGGTCGGATTGCCTCGTGGGCATCTTGGATCCCTTTGCGACTGGGGTATACCGGGGCCTTCTTGGGAAGATATTCCGTCCCCAGATTGTCCTGGATCCAGTTTCTACCATCTGCAATCGCCTCCTTGGCGAGCCGGGTAGAATCCGTTCGCATGTAAGTAATGAGACCCACCGCACCCTCTTTGCCAAGCTCAATCCCCTCGTAGAGACGCTGGGCGATGGCCATGGTCCGCTGCGCTGTGTACCGCAGCTTGCGAGACGCCTCTTGCTGCAGAGTGCTGGTAATAAAGGGCGGCGCAGGTGTACGTGACCGTTTCTTTTTTTCAACCTTTACCACCTGGTAGCTGGCCTGCCCCAGGTCCGCCACTAGTTCCGAGGCCTGTTCTTGGTTGGCTATCTTGATCTTGTCGCCACCCTTTCGCCACAACCGAGCCTCAAACTGTGGCTCCACTTCCCCTTCCAACAATGCGGTAATAGTCCAGTACTCCTCACTGTCGAAAGCCAGTATTTCAGCTTCGCGCTCGCAAATGAGACGGAGGGCTACGGATTGGACCCGACCGGCGCTCAGCCCTCGACGCAGTTTATCCCAGAGAATAGGAGAAATCTGATAGCCAACCAACCTGTCCAGGAGCCTTCTGGCCAACTGGGCTTCGAATTTTTGTCGGTCAAGTTCTCCAGGTTTTTTTAAAGAGGTTTCGATGGCATTTCGGGTCAGTTCGTTGAACAGGACTCGGTAAATATCCTTTCGCGAGGACCGCAGTTCCTCTGCTATGTGCCAGGCGATTGCCTCTCCCTCTCGATCCGGATCCGGTGCCAGATAGATGCTCTCAGCTTCCTTTGCCGCCTTCCTCAGATCTTTAATGACCTTTTCTTTTCCTTTGATCACCTTGTAGTCCGGCTCGAATCCCTTTTCGATATCGATTCCGAGTTCATTTTCCGGGAGATCTTTAACGTGTCCTATGGAGGCCTTGATGACGAAACGGTCGCCGAGATAGCGATTGAGGGTCCTCGCCTTGGTGGGTGATTCAACTATCAGCAGTGATTTGGCCATTCGGTGTCCTCGATACGTTGTCTAGTTAAAAGTCTTTGGAGTATTGGAGAGTTGGAGTACTGGAGTAATGCAATAAATGCCAGCTAAATATATCCAATTACTCCATCACTCCAACACTCCAACACTCCAACACTCCATTACTCCACTTCCACAGACTTTATAATATAACCAGTAAGAGCTAGCTGTAAAATTCTCGCACAAAAAATGTGCCTGGCAGCTGCTTTACTACTCCTTTGATCTCCAAACGCAACAGGAGTTCTGCTGTTTCGGCCAGAGCAAGATTCAATTCACTGGCAATTGCGTCGATGTGTAAAGGATCCATGCACAGAAGCTCCCAAAGCTGTCGCTCCTTTTCATTCAGTTCAGGATGCTCACTAATTGGCAATCCTTCTACCTGCCTATGCAACTTACGATCCACCATGGGCAGGAGCTCTTCAATTATATCCTCTGCACCCTCCACCAATTTGGCTCCCTCTTTGATCAGCCGATGGGGCCCCTCGACTACTGGTCGGCCAAGGGGACCTGGTACGGCAAAAACCTGACGTCCCTGGTCCAAAGCCATTCTTGCCGTGATGAGCGAGCCGCTTCTCACCGTGGCCTCCACCACGCTTCAAGAGCACCCTTATGAGCAGCACTGTCGATACCTCGCGCCATACCGCTCACTACGGTCCACCCTTTCCAGGCCAATTCTTGGCAGAGCTTCCTGCAGACAGTCAAGCCGTAGGTTGAGGCCTGCCTCGAACCTACCACCGCAACGGCCCGCTCATCTTCCGGCAACATCTTGCCCTTCATATAGATAATTGGTGGCGGATCTGAGATGTTTGCCAGATAGTTGGGGTATTTCTCCGTGTCCCATTGAATTATTTGAATGCCTAGAGTGTGAAGACGAATCATTTCCTTCTCTGCAGTCTTTCTCAGAGCAGAGGATTTGATCGCTTCAATGGTGCCGCTCTTGAGACCTGGAATTTTTTCCAGCTCTTTGCGGTGAGAGGTGAACACCCGGTCGGGGCTGCCGAAGCGGCGAAGTAACAGGTGAAAGGTCCTGCCACCTATACCAGGCGCCAGACTCAACGCCAACCAGTCGAGTTCTCCGTCCATATTAAGACCACCCAGGTTAAGGATAACAAACTTGCATCTTCCAGGAGACGGTATGGCGAAACTGCATACCTAGCTCAGAGATAATAAACCTGCATTCCTCAGGCGACGGCGTAGGGAGACCGCAGAGAACCTTGAGCGCGAAAGGCTAAAGGCGAAAAAGGATCTTGATCTAGGTGGTGACGAATTCTGGCTTTCTTTCTCGCTTTTCTCGCCTGCGAACGCCAAAAAAGGGGCCATGTAAGCCGGCTTCCCAGCTCCATGGCCCGCAGGGATTGCTTAGGGTGAAGGGGTCGATTATTTTCCGGTCTTAAGTCTTATGCGTTCTCCAGGCACAAGCTCGTGCAGCGAACGGATGACCAAGGCCGCGGCTGTTTCCTGCTCCACAGCCAAGACCAGAAGCTCGCCGATGGATTCAGTGGAAAGTATATGTCTGGCCTCCACTTCAAAAGGACCAGCCACTTGCGGCTCCTGAAATACCTCGAAGCGATTTCCGGGCTTGATATCCTCTGCCTCACCAAGATCAATGAAGACTATTTGTCTATCCCCGATGATATAGGTCTCCCCCTCGGATAAGATAATGTTACCCTCAATTGGTTCAGCACCAGGCTCAAAGGTAATCTCCTCAGACCGTTTCTTGTAAGGCATCAACTTATCGCCCGGGGAGATAGCTCTGTATGAGCTTCTGACTATTGCCTTTGCATACTCTGTATGTGCCTCCGTTACCTCCACCACACCCAGAATTCTGTTCAGATAACCCACTTCTTTATTGGTCACGGGATGTCTGATTACCTTAGAAGTGTTAAATACAAAGAACAGGTCACCCTTTTTCTCGTTGGTTGACTCTCGGAACTGGAGGTAAACTTTATCGGTCGCGCCGATGAGCTTCCTCTGCCTCTCTTCACCCAAGATCACCCCATCACCCTCCGGCCGGAAGGGAGTTATAAATCCCACCTGATCTATTTCGGTGAATGTCAAAGAGGGAACTTTGGGCGGCATAGGAGGTGGAGGCGGAGGAGGACTAACTTCTGGTTCCACCTTCGCTGCCGGGGCTGGTTGCTCCGTGGCAGTCATGGCAGTCGCGGTCTCGACGCCCTCCGGTATCTCATAGTAGACTCGCAACTTCGTACCTGGATAGATCCAGTGGGGATTGGTGATGTGTGGATTCAGCTGCCAGACCTTTGGCCAGACCCAGGGATTTCCATAAAGCTCTTCGCAGATACCCCAAAGGGTGTCACCTTTTACCACCACGTGGACGTAGGTTTCTTGATCAGCCTCACTGGAAGGTGTCGCTTCTTGCGCCATCACTCGGGATAATTGGCTGAACCCCAAGAGGAACGCCCCCACCATAATCCAAACAAGGACTGTTCGTTTCACGGTTGACTTCTCCTTTGTTTGGTTGGAGTCTCTTGCTCGACAGCTACAGTAGATCTTCTAACCTGTGACCAATACACAGATTTTTCCGCTCTGTCAACCTTGATGAGTAAGCAAAAAGTATACCTTACCAGAGTTCAAACCAATCAATTGATCGTATTATCCTGATATAATTAGCCTTTAAACACTCCGCAACTTATAGTCCTTGGCGATTGTGAGTTCTATTTTGCCTCTGTTGGGGAATTAATTTGCGGCTTTTGGCGTTGACCATTCGAGTCTCAACTTCAATGGTTGAAAAAACCCACTCCCATTCTGAACACTAGGCAGTAAGCCCTGCGTTTTGTGAGCACGCGAGAAAGGCAACACAGGCGAGAAAAGCGAGAAAAGATATCTAAACTGGAGTCACGATTTCTTTTCTCGCCTTTCTTGCTTTTCCCGCATTGCTCGCCCAAACGCTATGCGCCTCTTACCTTCTCCCCTTAGCGCGCCCGCGGCTGCTGGCAAACCTGCCCTCCCAGGCAATCAGAATAGGGCTGGCAACAAAGATCGATGAGTAGGTACCAACCACGACACCCACCAGCAGAGCAAAAGCGAAGTCATGGATCACACCACCTCCTAGAATGAAAAGGGCAGTGATCACAATCAGTGTGGTTCCTGAAGTTAGTATCGTCCGACTGAGGGTCTGATTTATGCTGCTGTTAATCACTACAGCAAAATCTTGTTTTCTGCTCTTCCGTAGATTTTCCCTGATCCTGTCAAAAACTATAATCGTGTCATTGAGAGAATAGCCAATGATAGTGAGGATTGCGGCCACCACGGTGAGGTTAAACTCTTTGTTGGTGATGGCGAAGGCCCCTACCGTAATCAACACGTCATGGATGAGGGCAACTACCGCTCCCAAGGCAAACTGCAGTCTCAAAAACCAACAGCAGGCCAGAGTTATAATCAGAGCGGCCAGAATCAGCATGGGGATGCTCACACCCGCAGCCCGCAGAACATACACCCCCAGCATTAGGGCCCCCGCCATTATGAGCGCCGGCATCCATTTGAGTTCAAATCTTCCTGAGATGTATATGGCGATGAAAAGTATGGCATAGTAGATGGCCAGAAGGGCCTTCTGGCGCAAGTCTTTGCCCACCTTAGGCCCCACCATCTCTATCCTCTCAACTTGCACCGCCTTTGGGCCATACACCGTCTCCATGCTGTCTTCCACCTTTTTGCTCAGGTTGCGCAACTCAGAGGTGGAGATATCGGTGCGAACGAGAAATACATCTTCTGCCTCTCCGCCGAAGCGCTGGATTGCACTGCGCTCCAACCCCAGGGGCTTGAGTCCTTGCCTGATTTTGTTAACTGAAGTGGGATTTTTGAAGTGCAGCTGTATAATCGTGCCGCCAGCGAAATCAATACCGTAAAGACTGCTCCCGCGGTAAACCAGGGCAATCATGCCAATAATAATCAACCCCAGAGAAACGGCGAAAGCAATCTTTCGTGGGCCAATAAAATCAATGTTGATATCCGGTTTGATAAACTCCATAGGTCCTCTCTGTTATCCTCAGGTATCTAGCAGTTCCAATCCCCATCCCATCTCTCATATCCCTTAACCGATATTTGGATATGTTCTGTTTCTCGGATTGCAGCCTTATTAAGATCGCTGCACAAAGGGTTTTTAGATACTAAGTCTTTTCATCTTTCTTTTTTGTAGCAAGTAATCGAATACCAACCTGGTACATAAAATGGCGGTAAACATGCTGGCCACAATTCCGAGGCTGAGGGTGACAGCAAAACCTCGCACCGGACCTGTGCCAAACTGAAACAGAACAACTGCAGCAATCAGGGTGGTGACATTTGCATCCAGAATGGTAAGGGTAGCCTTGCTGTAGCCAGTGTCCAGTGCCGCCCTGATCGTCTTACCCAGCCGTAACTCCTCCCTGATCCTCTCAAAGATCAAGACATTGGCGTCAACGGCCATACCAATGGTGAGAATGATGCCGGCGATTCCTGGCAAGGTTAAAGTGGCGCGCAAAGCGGCCAGCCCAGCCATGATCAAAATGATGTTGAGAATGAGGGCCAGGTCGGCAATTACCCCCGAGCCGCTGTAGTAAATAACCATAAATGCCACTACCAGCGCACCGCCCACCGCCATGGAGAACAAACCTTTACGGATGGAATCCCTCCCCAGGGACGGGCCCACTGTCCGCTCTTCGAGAATTTTCACTGGTGCGGGTAAGGATCCAGCTCGCAGCACCACGGCAAGGTCCTTGGCCTCGTCCATGGTGAATTGGCCTTCGATTATTGCATGACCGCCGCTGATGCGGTCCTGGATGACCGGGGCGGAATAGACGTTGTTGTCCAGCACTATGGCCAAACGTTCTTTTACATGCTCTCCACTGATTTTTTCAAAGAGTTTGGCGCCGCGAGCGTCAAAGCTCAGCGCCACGTAAGGACGATTGTACTGAGTGTCAATGCGCACTTCGGCATTGGTAAGGTACTCACCAGTGAGCAGGGTTCGATCCTTGAGTAGGTAGGGGGTGCGAGTAACCTGCCCGGTTACTCGATCAACCCGGCGGCCATAGTAGATTTTGTCCCCCGGTGGCACTTTGCCCTGAAGGGCCTGTTCTACGCTGTGTTGCCCGTCAACCAGCTTGAATTCCAACAAGGCGGTCTTGCCTATCAAATCAATTGCCCTCTGCGGGTCCTTGATTCCCGGCAACTGGATCAGAATACGATTTTCTCCCTGAGTACGAATGTCAGGCTCGCTGACCCCGAATTGATCGATGCGGTTACGAATGGTCTCGAGGCCCTGATCTACAGCAAGCTTTTCTATATGGCGGACTTGCTCTGGTTTAATCTCGAGGATCACCTGGAGTTGATCCGGGGTCCGATCAGGAGTTGGGACATCCAACAACGGAAATTTGTCCTTTATAAGTCGAGCCACCTGTTGCCAATCTTGATCTCGCGGCAAGACGAGCTTCACCTTGTCTTCGCCCTGACGCTCAACCTGACGAAAGCGAATATGTTCACTCCCCAGGTCGTCTTTTAGCTCCTGGGCAAAACGCTCTGCCGAGTTTTCCACCGCCTTACCACTCTCCACCTCAAGAATCAGATGCATCCCGCCTTGGAGATCTAAACCTAAATGGATTGTCTCGTTAGGGAAGAATTTCACCCACCAAGCAGGCAGCTGTTTGTCCACTGTGGGGAGCAGATAGACCAACGCCAATACCAAAACTGCTAACACCAGAGCTGTACGCCATCTCAGGTCCTTCACGCCAGGATTCTCCTCAAAGAGTAAATTTTTAGTCAGGACAAAAGGGCCAAGCAGCAGTGAGGCCACAATCAACTAGTATCTAGGTCCTTCTCAGGCCACCGGACACTGGGCAATCGGACTAGTGCCTAGTGCATACAGCCTAGTGTGTACTATGTTGCTGCCTGCCTCGTCAAGCGCTGTGCCTTTGGTGGCCAACCTCCTGAGTTCCCCTACTTCTTTTCCGGCTCTGTCTCTTGTGAAGCCATCCCCGAAATGTAGCCTCGTCCTACTTTTACCCTTACCTTTTCTGCCACTTCCAAGGTAATTACCTTGTCGGTTATGCCGGTGATTTTCCCATGGAGCCCACCAACAGTAACCACTTGATCGCCCCTTTTCAGGGTGCCAAGTAATTCACGATGCTTTTTCTGTTTTTTCTGCTGCGGTCGAATCAGCAAGAAATAGAAGATGGCAAACATCAGTAGCAGCGGCACCAATGCCGCGAAGCCACCTCCTCCCTGCCCGCCACCGGCACCTCCGGTACCCATGGCATATGCCACGCCTATCCAGTTCATAGAAAGCCTCCTCGTGCTTAAAGGGAAACAGACGCGATTTGGAGGTATGGTTCCTTACTCGCCAAACCCGTTCCCAATCCTAGCTCCCGCTGTGCACTTGTCGCAGTTGATAAAAGTGTGCCCTAAACTTTTCGAATGCACCGGCCGCAATCGCACGTCGCATCTGACGCATCAACTCCAAAAAATACCACAGATTGTGGATGGTGTTGAGTCGATAAGCCAAAATTTCTCTGGCCATGAAGAGATGACGCAAATACGCTCTGCTGTAATGCCTGCAAGTATAGCAAGTGCACAGATCATCAATGGGCACGTCCTCGTTCCGGTGCTGGCTGTTCTTAATAGTTATCCGCCCGCGGTTGGTGAAAAGCATACCATTGCGAGCATTGCGAGTGGGCAAAACGCAATCGAACATGTCCGCTCCCAGGGCAACCAATTCCACCAAATCTTCCGGGGTGCCGACACCCATGACATATCTAGGTCTATCTGCCGGCAGCTGAGGCAGACAAGCAGCCGTTACCTCCAGCATCACCTCTTTGGGCTCGCCCACGCTCAGACCTCCAAGAGCGTAACCCGGGAAATCCATGTCCACTAGCTTGTCAAGGCAGTACCGCCGGAGTTCAGTGGACATACCTCCCTGGACTACGGCAAAAAGAGCCTTATCCCCACTGGTCAGCGCCTCCTGACACCGCTTGGCCCACCCCAGGGTACGTTGCACAGACTGTCGCAAGTATTCCTCATCCACCTGATAGGGAGTGCACTCATCCAGACACATCATGATGTCGGCTCCAAGAGCCTCCTGGATCTGCACCGCCCCTTCCGGCGTGAGAAAGTGGCTAGAACCATCCAGATGAGACTGGAAGGATACCCCTTCCTCACTTATCTTCCGGGTGGGCGCCAAACTGAATATTTGATAACCACCGCTGTCTGTGAGAAGAGGGCCATACCAGTGCATAAATCTGTGCAGCCCTCCAAAATCTCTTACCAAATCCGCCCCAGGGCGTAACCAGAGGTGGTAGGTATTGGCGAGAACTATTTTAGCGCCCAGGGAGTGCAAATCTTCAGGAGTAAGCCCTTTTACCGTACCCTGTGTGCCCACCGGCATGAAAACCGGGGTGGGTGCTAGGCCGTGAGCCGTCCGTATCTCCCCCAAACGGGCTCCGGTTGCATCTTGTTTCCAGAGGTAAAACTCCACAACAAATTCTACTCGATGAACATGGCATTGCCATAACTGTAAAACCGATATCCCATGCGGACGGCCTCTTCATAAGCTTTAAACAAAAGATCCCGTCCGGCCCAGGCGGAGACGAGCAGGATCAAGCTAGAACCGGGAAGATGAAAATTGGTAAGGAGTCTATCGATTACCCGAAAGCGGTACCCGGGATAAATCAATAAGTCGCACCAGCCGCGGCCCGCCACCACCCGTCCATCACTGGCCGAAAACTCCAACGCCCGCACTGCGGTGGTGCCAACTGCCATCACCCTCTTGCCCTTAGCCTTGGCTTGGTTGATAGCAGTGGCGGTTTCCGGGGGAATTTCGAAAAACTCCTCCTGCAGCTTGTGCTGGCGAATGTCCGTTACCCGGACAGGTTGGAAAGTACCAAAACTCACGTGCAGCGTTAGAGTGACAATGATTGCGCCTTTCTCCTTCAGACGGTTAAGCAAATCATGGGTGAAATGTAGTCCTGCCGTCGGTGCCGCCACCGCCCCAGGCTTTTTTGCGTAGACAGTCTGGTAGGAGCAAGAATCGTCAACCTTCGTTGGACTACCGTTTCGCTTTATATATGGTGGCAGGGGAACGGATCCCTCCTTCTCCAGAATATCCAACAGAGGTCGATCATCCAAAAACTTCAACCGCGTTTGACCCTCCACCAAGTCTTCACAAACTCTCGCCCTTAGACCATTGGCAAAAGTGAGGATTGCATCCCTCTTCAACAGTTTACTGGATTTGACCAAACAGCGATAAGGAGTTTGATCCGTGGCCGGATACAGCACCAGAAGCTCTACCCGTCCGCCAGATTCTTTTCTTCCCCTGAGCCGGGCCGGCACGACTCGGGTGTCATTCAACACCACCACATCACCCGCTGCCAGGTGGTTCTCTAGAGAGGTAATTTTTTCATGAGCGATGCTGCCTTTCGTCCGATTGACAGCCATCATCCTGCATTCATCCTTGTTCAAGGACGGTACCTGGGCGATAAGTTCTTTTGGCAACTTATATTGATAATCTCCCAGGCAATACACCATCTTACCTCCGCTGAGATCCCATTGACGAGCCAGGCAAGCTAAGCACAGTTGCAGATCTAAGTCAACTGCTATGCGTTAGAAAAAATTACTTTTCTGGCCCAAATAAACTAGCGCCATACCAATGCACATGGCCAGAAAACCGAAGGTCCGCAACTGCGTCGCTGGTATTCCGCTGACCTTGATCAACCAAACTTTTATCTTCTCAGGAAAAGCAAAGTAAGGCAGACCTTCAACAATCAAAACCATACCCACGACACTGAGCAAAAATTTCATAGTATATCCTGTTGATTGCTACGAAGGGCAAGACTGCAGCAAAGTCCCAAAATTTTCGCGTCGGGCCATGCCTTGATGATCACCCCATTTGGAGCAATGGAGCATTGGAGTAATGGAGTGATGCAACTGCGCACAAGTAAAAACGATCTTATTATCGAACTCCCCAGTACTCCACTACTCCAACACTCCCACGGAATCTTTACTGCTAACCTCTGCCTTGGAACCAGAAGTTCTATTGAACTTCGGCTGGTCTAAAGAAGTTGATTTTAAGTCGCGTCCTTACCTTATGTCAAGAAATCGGTGACTTCACCCTTGGCCAAGGGTGAAGTCCTCGTGTAGCAAGACGAGAGGTCGGGAGTATATGAAGTATATTGAACCTCGTCTCGCTCGTCTCGCTCGTCTCGCCCCATGCTCCTTGCTTCCTTTGTACTTGAATAAGGCCAGAAAATGGGCTAGGTTTGGGCCCACGCAAAGAATAAGTGAGGAATTGGTCATTCAAGAAAAAGAGTGAGGAGAAAGCATAGGAAGATTGGAAGCTTGGGGTTAAGACCGAAAACATTTTCATTATAATTCGTTCTGTAGCATTGTGTGCGGTTCTAGACCCATTGTTCCAAGGTTTTCTTTAACCTGAATAGCCAGCTTCGCCATTGGAGTAAACATGGTTGGCAGCACCATCGACATCGATTTGGCAGCGTTGCGTTACAACTTCTCAAAAGTTAAAGAACTGGTGAAACAATCCACGGCAGTCTTGGCTGTGGTCAAATCGGATGCTTACGGCCACGGAATGGTGCCGGTGGCAAGAGAGCTAGAGAACCTGGGGGTAGAATATCTCGGGGTCAGTACTTGTCGAGAGGGTGTGGCCCTTCGTCAAGGGGGAGTAAAATCGCCTGTTCTCCTGCTACTCGGGGTTGAAGAGGATGAGCTTGCCCAGGTCATTCAATACAGGTTAACTCCGGCAATTTTCCGGAGTGATGTGGCCCAGGCGGTTTCGACTGCAGCTCTGACTGCAGGCACTGTAATACCCGTTCATTTGAAGATAGACACCGGCATGGGCCGTTTGGGTGTTCCTTACGACGAGGCCGACGGATTTTTGGAGATGATTAACTCATTAGAGGGGATAAAAGTGGAGGGACTACTCTCCCATTTCGCCTCTGCCGATGAAGGTGACAAATCCTTCAGCAATGAACAACTCGAACGTTTTCGTCGAATTCTCGACCAGGCGCAAAAGGTTGGTTTGAAGCCACGCTATGCCCACATTGCTAATTCCGCTGGAGTGATTGATCTTCCCAATTCTTACCTCCAGTTGGTGCGACCGGGGTTGATGCTATATGGCGCCCCACCATCGCAAGAACTCCATCACCCTATCCCCCTGCGACCGGTGATGACCGTAAAAACCCGTGTGCTGCAACTTAAAGAGGTTCCCACCGGCTCACCCATTGGCTATGGTTGCACCTATACCACCACCCGACCCAGTCTTATCGCCACTTTGCCTGTCGGCTATGACGATGGATATGACAGGCTGTTGTCAAACAAGGGTGAGGTTTTGCTGAAGAACAGAAGGGCACCTGTGGTTGGTCGAATTTCCATGTGTCTCACCACGGTTGAGGTTACTGACATTCCTGGAGTGCAGCCGGATGACGAAGTAGTTCTTTTGGGAAGACAGGGAGATGAGGAAATCACCGCCGATGATATTGCTGCCAAGATCTCTACTATTAACTATGAGATCTTCTGTAACTTGGGCGGTTACCGCAATAAAGTGTTTATAAACAGTTCCGTGCCCTAACAAGGGTAACTAGTGTTCATCCGGGAACGGGTCCTTTTGAATGTCATTCTGAGGAGCCCGCTAAAAGCAGGACGACGAAGAATCTCGAGATCCTTCGCTGCGCTCAGGATGACAGACTGGAGGTTTCTTCGCGGAGTTCATCCTGAGTGAAACGAAGGGCTCAAAATGACGATGTTAAGTTTCCGGATGGACACTAACTAATCGAAGTCTCAACCACCAAGCATACAAAGTACAGAGTAGAAACGAAATCTTCTTTGTGGGCTTTGTGACCTTTGCGGTAATAGTGCAGCATCGTTCTACGTATGGCTTTACGAGAGAGCACGCATGATCAAGGACAAAATCCTCGAAAAACTCAATGGGACCCTGGAGCAATGCACTGAGCGGGACCTTTTCCAAATTCCTCCTGGATTTGAGGTGCAGCTGGAGGTGCCAAGGGCAGAGGAACACGGAGATTTCGCCACCAATCTTGCCCTTAATCTTGCCAAACCTAACCGACGCTCTCCCAGGGACATTGCTAAATCTTTTGTTGAACAGTTAGCGGACGGCGATGGGCTTTTCGCCGAGGTGGAGATTGCCGGTCCCGGATTCATCAACTTAGTGATAAGTCCTTCGGCGTGGTATGAGGTTTTGAACGAAATTCACCGTCGGCAACGGGACTATGGCCGTTCTAATCTCGGTGAGGGCAAGTACGTACAGGTGGAGTTCGTCAGTGCGAATCCCACCGGTCCCCTCCATGTGGGTCACGGGAGAGGAGCCGCCATTGGCGATGCCCTCGCCAGCATACTGGAAGCCACGGGCCATAGGGTGGAACGTGAATACTACATAAATGATGCCGGGACCCAGATTGAAACTCTCGGCCGCTCCGTTTTTTACCGCTACCAACAGCTTCTAGGCAGACCGACGGAATTTCCGCAGACTTGCTACCAGGGTGACTACATTCAAGCCCTGGCAAAGGAGATGCAAAAAGTTCATGGCGACTCCTATCTGAATAGCTCGGAGGAGGAGTCCTTGCCTCTCTTCAGTGATTATGCGGCCAAACGTATTCTCGAGGGTATTCGTCAGGACCTGGAAGATTTCGGGGTCCTTTATGATCGCTGGTTCAGTGAAAAGAGTCTTTATGAGAACACCGCAGTGGACCAAGTGATCAAGACCCTGAGAGCCTCCGGCCAGATTTATGAAAAAGATGGTGCTCTCTGGTTTCGCTCCACCGCCCAGGGAGATGAAAAAGACCGGGTGGTGGTCAGAGCTAATGGCATGACCACTTACCTGGCCTCGGATTTGGCTTATCACCAAGATAAGTATCTCCGGGGCTTCGATCTGGTCATTGATCTTTGGGGTGCGGACCATCACGGTTATGTGGAGAGAATGTATGCCGGGGTTGTGGCTTTGGGCAAAATGCGGGAAAATCTCAAATTGCTCTTGGTCCAGTTAGTCAACTTGCTGCGCAAGGGCAAGCAGGTGACCATGTCCACCCGGGCGGGTGAATTCGTCACTCTAAAAGACGTGATAGATGAGGTGGGTCGCGACGCCGCACGCTTTATTTTCCTCACTCGCCGCTCGGACAGCCCACTGGATTTTGATCTTGAACTCGCCAAAGAAAAAAGCGCTAACAACCCAGTCTACTACGTCCAGTATGCCCACGCCAGGATCAGCAGTATCATTAGGCTAGCCGAGGAACGGCAGCTAGATTTGGATGGTTCTGAACACATAGATCTCGCTAGGTTGAGCTCATCTGAAGAGTTGGCCCTTATTAAACAACTCAGTTTGTATCCTGAGGTAGTGGAAAACAGTGCCCGTTTCTTAGAACCCCATCGGATTCCTTATTATTTGACCCAGTTGGCTTCCGCCTTTCACAGCTACTACAAATATAACCGGATTATCCAGGATGATCTGGACCTGGCCCGAGCACGGTACCATCTGGTCAAGGCCATTAGTATATTGGTTGGATATGGCTTGGTACTCCTTGGAGTTTCTGCTCCTGAACAGATGTAGAGGTTTTGCAGATC
>JARRNM010000077.1:14047-16038 GCA_037384945.1 Deltaproteobacteria bacterium | reverse complement strand
GTATCACCGTATTCTGCGGCAACCCTTTTAATCAAGCCTATGCCGTTCAAACGGGGCATGTTGATATCGGTAATCACAATGTCAAACTGATCTTCCTTCATTTTTTCTAGGGCATCCATGCCGTCCACTGCGGTTGCACTAATGAGCCCCATACCGGTGATCAACTCGTGGAGTAAGTCCCGCAAATCTCTATCGTCGTCCACGGAGAGCACAGATTGTTGATCCTTATCTTCTCTGTTCATGCGTCCTATTCGTTCAAGTCGTAAATTAGAAAATTAGTCGATTAGAGAATTAGTCAATTCGTCAACACCTAAACTGTAAACCGTGAGCAGTAAGGATTACCCTCCCAATTCCCTAATTTTCCAATTTTCTAATTCTCTCATGTAACTGCTGTCCTCTGTCCTCTGCCCTCTGACTTCTGTCCTCCGAGCGGTTGGGGGCAAATCGTTGCCATTAAATTAATCACGAGCTGTCATTTGGCAATTACAACGGCGAAGGAATCCAGATGGCGCCTGAATCTACGACAAGACTTGTCGACGAGCTCAAGTCGAGTCGCTCGGCGGCGGAAGTCGCTCCCACAAAAAACTTTCCACCTGTTAAGTAAATAACCTGCACTGTCGCCTAACTGGTCCAGCACTCTAATAAAGTATTCGCTGTAGGCTTGATCATCAAAGGTTATTGCCTTATATTCCTCACACCTGCAAAGTCTTTTTCATCACAGGTCAAGGACAATAAATTATTCCAGATAAGAAGGGAGTCAGCCCCGTTAACCCGTTGCAGAGGAGGAAAATCATGTTCCCAAGAATCTTGCGGCTCTCTTTGGTGCTTTCATTGATACTAGCCGTTGGTTGTGCCAAAAAGGCCGAAAAACAGCCGTTCACCTTTGGCCTTCTTTTGGTGGGTCCATACAATGATCGGGGCTGGAGCCAGGCTCATTACGATGCCGGCCTTTATGTGGAGCAAAAACTCCCTGGAGTAAAGATGATCTACCTTGACAAGGTAAATCCAGCTGATCGCCCTGGACTAACACTCCCCCAGCTCGTGGACGACCTGGCGTCCAAGGGAGTTCGACTAATCATTGCCAATTCTGACGACATGAAGGATGGTGTGAGAGAAGCGGCCAAACAACATCCAGAGATTACCTTTATCCACGTTTCAGGCGACGATGTGATCACGGGGAGGGCGCCAGCCAACTTGGGAAATGTCATGGGTCGTATGGTGTACGGAAAAATGATGGCGGGCTTTGTAGCGGCACTTACCACTAAGACGGGGAAGATAGGTTACCTTGGTCCCCTTATCAACGAGGAGACCAGAAGACTGGCCGCCTCCGCTTACTTGGGAGCAGCTTATGCCTGGAAAAACATTCGGAAAAGATCCCTTCAGCAGTTGAAATTCAAGGTGAATTGGATTGGCTTTTGGTTCAATATCCCCGGCGTTACCGCCGATCCGACCCAGGTGGCAAATCGCTTCTATGATGGAGGCTTTGACGTGGTCATCTCAGGCATCGATACGACCGAGGCAGTGGTCGTCGCCACCCAGAAACGCAAGGCGGGTCGTGAGGTTTGGGCCATTCCTTATGATTACAAGGGTGCGTGCGAGGGCGCAGATGAAGTTTGCCTGGGTGTTCCCTACTTCAACTGGGGTCCGGCCTATCTGGCCGAGGTCAAAGCGGTGAAAGAGGGAAGTTGGAAGCAGGGCTGGGAATGGAACGGGCCGGATTGGCATGACATCAATAATGAGGACACCAGCGCCGTGGGTTTTTTGAATGGGCCGGCAATTTCAGATGAAGTGGCCGGAGAACTGGCTGACTTTGTAAAAGGGCTGGCCACTGGAGAGATCAACGTCTTCCAGGGCCCCATCTTCTATCAGGATGGCACGCCATTCCTTTTAGCGGGTGAAAAAGCAACAGATGAGAAAATCTGGTATATGTCCCAACTTCTGCAGGGAATGGAAGGAGCGAGCAGTCCGAAATGAGCTAACGTCGATTTCGG
>JARRNM010000077.1:12134-14041 GCA_037384945.1 Deltaproteobacteria bacterium | reverse complement strand
CACAGAGGACGGTGTTTTTTCCCTGACCGGGAGCCCCGCTTTTCAGCGGGACAGGCCTCTGGCCAGGGAAAAGAGCTTCCGCCTGCGGCGAAAACTGCTTAGCATGGCTCCATCCGTCGACATGAAACCACCCGGTTACGAGATCGTGCCCGCAGGGCTGCGATCATTTGCCCGATCGCCGTCTCCCGATCGGGCAAGGAAATAATTCCCTCTGTGCTCTCCGTGTCTCCGTGGTTAGTAATTAAAAGTGGATATCCAAATCTATTATCTAAAGCATGGGGAGTTATCCCGACAGGCGTATTTCGGATTTCGAAATTTTAACCCTATGCTCCATGCTCTATGCCCCATGCACATTTATATGGACTGCGGATGGTAGGCTTATGCGGGTAGAGTTCAAGGACATTCACAAATACTATGGCGGAGTACGGGCCAACGTGGGGATAGATCTTACCCTCGAACCCGGCAGAATCTACGGCCTCCTCGGAGAAAATGGAGCGGGCAAGAGTACTCTGATGAGGGTACTTGCCGGCCACGCTGAGCCAACCAGAGGCCGCATCTTCTTTGATGGCAAATCACCACAGGGATTCAACCCCTCTCGAGCTCTGGCTATGGGCGTGGGCATGCTCTATCAGGATCCGTTGGACTTCCCTGCCCTGAAAGTGTGGGAGAATTTTAGCCTTGGGGGAAGGAAAAGGGATAGGAAACAAGTACTAGCGCGGTTGCAGGAACTGGCTGATCGTTTCCATTTTAGATTGCCAGCGGAGGAGAAAGTGGGCGACCTCACAGTAGGCGAGCGACAGCAGCTGGAGTTGCTTCGCCTTCTCGATCTGGGAGTAAAAGTGCTAATTCTGGATGAGCCCACCACGGGGATATCGGTAAGTCAAAAAAAGATGCTGTTCAGCACCATGCGTCAATTGGCCAAAGATAAAGGCCGAACTATTGTCTTTGTTACTCACAAGCTCGCAGAGGTCGAGGAGCTTTGCGAGGAGGTGATAGTATTGCGGCGGGGCAAACTGAAGGCCGAGTTACCCGCGCCTTTCAGACCGGATGAGATGATCGGCTCCGAGCAAAAGGGGACTGAGGTGGATCAATGGAGGCACCATCCGGCCGAGGAGAATATCATCCGACTGGAGTCCGTGCAGCTCCTGGGTGAAAAATATACACTACAGGATATTTCTCTCGGGATTAGGCCTGGAGAAATATTGGGTCTGGCCGGGTTAGAGGGTAGTGGGCAGGAGCTCCTTTTGCGAGGACTGGCCGGCCTGGCTCGAGTGATGAAGGGGCGATTGATTATGGACGGCGAACCCCTGCAGGGTCGCCCATATCTTACCTTCCGCCGGGCAGGCATCCATTTCCTGCCGGCAGCAAGGCTGGAGCAAGGTCTCTTTCCGGATCTCAGCCTGAATGAACACTTTCGCTTGGCTTCCCCGCCTCAGAACGGAGGCCGCCATAACCTCTTGCCCGAGGAGGGATTGGAAGAATTCGGCATTCAAGCAAAGCTCTCCACCTCTGCCAGAGCCCTGTCAGGAGGCAACCAGCAGCGTCTGCTCCTTGCTCTTATTCCGAGGGACATTCGGCTACTACTTCTCGAGCATCCCACCAGGGGACTGGATCACGGCTCAGGCCAACGGGTCTGGAGCCACCTGCTGGAGAGGGGTCGTCAGAACACCGCCCTTGTTTTTTCTTCCGCAGATTTGGAGGAGATAAAGGATCACAGTCACAGGGTGTTGGTATTCTATAATCGTCAGCTAGTAGCCGATAGCCCTACAACTTCAATCAGTGTGGAAGAGATGGGGCGCCTCATGGCCGGTGAGGGGAGGGCAGTGTAGGAAATGCTGCCCGCTGCGAGATTAGGCTCAGCCCTTGGACGTTTGGCAGTCTCACTCTTTCTTTCCCTCATTTTTACC
>JARRNM010000077.1:0-12045 GCA_037384945.1 Deltaproteobacteria bacterium | reverse complement strand
TTCGGTGTGGATTCCGTTGGTTCTCTGCTCTTCAGCGTTGCTGCTGGCTTTTGCCCCGGGCCTCTGGAATATTGGTATAGAGGGGCAGATCATTCTGGGTGCTATCTTTGCCACGGGCTTCTTACGGCCATTTGCTGAAGGAGGCTCACCCCTAATTCTGGCCGGTGCTCTTTTGGCAGGCATGGTTGGTGGAGGTCTGTGGGGATATTTGGCCGGGGCGCTAAAGACCTGGGGTAGGGTGCATGAGATCTTCGGCGGCCTTGGTTTGAATTTTGTTGCTTTGGGACTTACACTTTGGCTTATATTCGGGCCATGGAAAAGGCCGGGTGTAGCCTCTATGAGCGGCACCGAGCCGCTACATCCTTCCCTTTGGCTCAAAGATTTCGCAGGTTTGTCTTTGAGTCCGGTGAGCTTGGTGCTGGCACTGGTGGCTACCGGTCTGGTGATTTATCTCCTGCGTTGCACCCGCTGGGGACTCAGCCTCAAGGCAGTTGGCCAGAACCCGGACGCTGCTCTTCTCTTCGGGCTCAAACCGAACAAAAGAATCCTGGAATCTATGATTGCCTGTGGGGCCTTGGCTGGACTGGCAGGGGGGCTGCAGGTGGTGGGCGTCTACCACCGGCTGTTGCCGGCCATCTCCAGCAATTACGGCTATACGGCTCTCTTGGTAACCATGCTCGCCTCGTTTCGGCCCCAGTTCATTCCACCCATATGTTTGTTTTTTGCTGCACTCAATGTGGGTTCAATTCAACTTCCTCTCCAGCTCAAGTTGGACTCATCGCTGAATGGGGTCATTCAAGGGGTTCTCGTTCTCTCAGTATTTCTGGTCCACGGCCTTGAAGATCATTTCCGGCTGCGGAGGAAGAAAAAATAGTGGACTTCCTGACACTCACCATAGCAGGGATACTCTCGGCCGGGGCGCCACTGGTTCTGGCTACCCTGGGGGAAACATTGACCGAGCGGGCCGGCGTGATCAACCTGTCGTTGGATGGCACCATCTTGCTTGCGGCCATGACCGGGTTTGCAGTGGCATTTGTCAGTGGAAATCCTTGGTGGGGCCTAGTCGTCAGCGTCGGGGTGGGTGTTGCCACCGGTTCAATTTTGGCGCTGGTAGGACCTGTACTGGGCCGCTCACAGCTGGCAGTGGGATTTATCCTGACCCTGTTCTGTAAGGATTTGGCCTATTTTCTAGGACATCCTTACGCCAGGAAATTTGGACCCGAGCTGCCGGTCTGGTCGATCCCAGGTATTCGCAGTATTCCCTTCATCGGACCGATTATCGGCTATCAGAGTCCGGTGGTTTACTTAAGCATTGGTCTAACTTTATTTCTCTGGTGGTGGCTTTTTTCGACAAGAAGCGGCCTTGAGCTTAGAGCTGTGGGAGAACAGCCTTGGGCGGCCTTTGCCCGCGGCATTAAAGTACAGCGGCTGCGGATTGCCTATACCTTGCTCGGGGGGGCTTTGGTAGGACTTGCGGGGGGAGCCTTTTCATTGGCGGTGAAACCCGGATGGGGACGCCCGCAGGGTGCTGAAGGGGCAGGCTGGATAGCTTTAGCAATCGTTATTTTTGGGGGCTGGCATCCCCTGCGAGGAGCCCTTGGCGCCTATCTGTTTGCGACCTTGCAAGTGTTGGGAATCTATCTGCAAGAGCAGTTTCCCGGCCTGCCGGCGCCTCTTTTTCAGGTGGCTCCTTTTCCTGTGATGATTCTGACTTTGCTGCTGGTAAACATGGGTAGAACCGGTTGGTTTCAAGAGCTAGTATTTCGCTATCCGGGGTTGAAGCGATGGTTGATTCATTGGCAGGTGACAGCACCGGCGTATCTGGGAGTTGATTTTAGACCTGAGAAGGAGGGCTAAAGTCAGCAGATTAGGGAAGCCTGGGATTCAAGGACTGAGGAAGTCAGAGATTGAGAAACTCTGGGATTGGAAAAAGAGCGAAGCCTCAATTTTTTATTGCCTAATTCCTAGATCCCCCAACTTCTTTGCCGGGCTAGACTTTGGGATTCTTACTCGGCTGGGGGGCTACTCTTGTTTGCCCTCGTCTTCTCGGCGGGCAATCGCCTCGACAAAGTAAGATGATGAGCAGTTGATAACGCGAACCAACCCCTCAGTTTCGATCTTGACCAGGGGAGATTCATATGAAAGGACTTCGCCAGTTATGCTGACTTCTCCATGGTCGCGGGTAAAATAGAAGGTGTAGGTTTTTCCCTTCTCGAAAAGCGCTGCCATATTCGACCTCCCTGCTTTAGAGTTTTGCTTGAAGATTCTAGCACAATTGTTCAGATTTTATAAAGAGGACGATTTATTCAGTCATTGAAAACCTGGTTCTCCCTCCGGGGCGCGGGTCCTGTGAGCCGGAGGCTAGGATAGGCTAAAGCGTAATCCCTTTGCCAACTCAGGAGGAATGAGGCTTGGAGTCATTTCGCACTCTTGTGAGGCAGTTTACTGAACTCTTATTTCAAATGGGCAATGATGAATGAGTAATAAGAAATGACAAATTATTCACTTGCCATCAGTCAATGATATCCCTAACATGAATGCGCACTCATAGGGCTGCGCCCCACTTGGAAGGATGGAATAGTGGCAGGTGAAGTCCGGCTACCAGGAGGATACTTCTATGCGGGTTCTCGTTTGTGATGGTCTGCATCGGCAGGGAGTGAAAATCTTTCAAAAAGCAAAAAATATTGAAGTTGAGGTGCACGACAAGATCGAGCCCCAGGAGTTGCTGGGGTTGATCCCGAAATGTGAAGGTGTGGTGGTGCGCAGTCGCACGAAGATTGACGACAAGGTCCTTAAAAGAGCATCCCGCCTGAGGGTAATTGGTCGAGCGGGTATTGGCGTGGACAATATAGATATCGAGGCAGCCACCCAGCAAGGGGTGCTGGTAATGAACACCCCTGGTGCCAACGCTGTGGCCGCCGCCGAACATGCCATGGCCTTGATGATGGCCCTAGCCAGGCACATCCCCAGGGCGCACGAGTCCGTGAGGGGTGGCAAGTGGGAGAAGAAAAAGTTTGTAGGCACCGAGCTCTACAATAACACCCTGGGCATAATCGGCTTGGGACGCATTGGTTCAATTGTGGCAGATAGAGCCGTGGGCATGAAAATGAGAGTACTAGCCTACGATCCCTATGTCTCTGAAGATGTAGCTGCCAAACTCGGGGTGGAGTTGGTATCTCCCCAGAAACTTTTTCGCAAATCCGATTTTATCAGCATTCACACACCATTCACCAAGGAAACCGAAGGGTTACTGGATGAGGCTGCTTTTAAGGCGATGAAACGGGGGGTGCGGATCATCAACTGCGCTAGAGGTGGAATAATCAACGAAATGGCACTTTATGAGGCTATAAAAAACAATAAAGTGGCAGGAGCAGCCCTGGACGTTTTTTCCTCAGAACCGCCGGCGGATAACCCTCTGTTGGCCTTGCCCCAAGTCATTGCCACTCCGCATCTGGGGGCATCAAGCGAACAGGCACAGATGAACGTTTCGACGGCCATAGCTGAGCAGATGGTAGATTACCTCACAAGCGGTTTGGTTAGGAATGCGGTAAATATGCCTTCCATGAGCCCCAAGATGATCGAGCAGCTACAACCTTACATGCTACTAGCCGAGAGACTGGGTCGTTTCCTCTCCATGTACTTCCAAGGCAATGTGCGCAGCCTGAGAGTTAGTTATGGGGGCGACTTGCGGGAGTTGGAGTTGGCTCCGGTAACCAATGCTGCCCAGATGGGTTTTCTCGAACGGGGTCTGGGAGAAGAGGTTAACCTGGTAAATGCGCCGGTGATCCTGCGAAATCGGGGGATCCAAGTGGAAGTGAGCACGACCTCGGAAGCACGGGGCTACATCGGACTGATTAGCCTTTCTGTAGTCACAGATAAAGGCCGATCACAAGTGGCTGGCACGGTTTTCCCCACGCCGGAATGCAGAATTGTCGGAATCGACGCCTATCGGATGGAGGCCCCCCTTGAGGGGAGAATGCTTCTGATAACCAATTACGATCGCCCCGGGGTAATCGGCTTTATCGGCACAACTCTGGCCAAGCATAAGGTCAACATTGCCGACATGCATTTGAGCCGAATCCGCAGCAAGGGTACGGCCATCTGTTTAGTGACGGTGGACAATCCCGTGAGTGGCAGGCTGCTTCAGGCGCTGAAAAAGTACGACAACATCATAGAGGCGACGATTATAGAGGTTTAGTCAGTCTTATCAGCGGGCAGCAAACAGCTAGCAGCTGGCAGTGTCGTTATCGGTTATCCGTTATTTGTTATATGGGTGATCTGCCCCCTATGACCTGCCGTGAAGATTTCTACGATCTCTACGGTTTCTACGATTTGAACGACTTTAACGACTTCAACGCTTTTAACGACTTTCCTTGAACCTTCCGCCCTGCGCCTTGCGCCTTTTGTCAATCTGAAATCAGCAATTGCACAGGTGCCTAGTGCTTACTGCCTAGTCATTAGTGTACTCCTGCCCGCCAAACCCTAAAGCCGAGGACTGTTGCCAGCAGGTAAGCCGTTACAGCTAGGGCCAGAACCAACCTAAATCCCAATGACATAGCCAACAAAACCGTCAGGGGTGCGGCGGCCACCGAGGCGAAACCATTTATCCCCCAGGCCCAAGGAAGCACGGCCGGAGAGGACCCTTGCAGGAGACTCATGCCTGCAGGAAAGGGCCATCCCATGAAAAAAGCCAATGGTGCCAGGAGGGAGAGGGTGAAAACAAAGCGGCTCACGGTGTTCCAAGTGGCGACAAACCCCAGGAGAGATTGGCTCAGGAAAAGGACAAGGGGGGCAATTAGGACAATAGCAAGCCCTGATATGGCAATGGCCTTTAAGGGTGAGCGCACCCATCGCTGACTGCTGAGGCTGCCACAGCCCGAGAAAAAGAGGAAGCCGCACAGCACCGCCGCCGCTGCAAATAGCGGATCTCCCATAAGTAAGGTAAAGCGTTGCATAAGGCTCATTTCCAGGGCCAGAAAACCAAAGCCCAGGAGGAGAAAGTAAATAAGAGCAGGACTCGCAGGTGTGGTTTGCTGTCGGGCCCAAATAAAGAGTGGCAGAAGAAGCAGGAATATGGCTGCTGCCACTATCTGCACCAAAGAAATAACCAGCACCACGTAACCCAGTTCGAGACGCTGAAACCAGTGATGTCCGTGACTCTCGATGAATCTGGGTAGGGAGCGCCAACGAAAGAAATCAAAAAAGTAGGGCCGGTCATCGCTGGCAGGTTTTACATTATAAGTCCAATCCTGGAAAAACTGATCCCGATCCGCCGAAAGGATTTTTTCTGCTGCAAGCCTGAAGAAGGATGTTTTGCTGCCCGGAGGGGTCAACAGCTGATTAAAGGGCTTTCTGCTGCCGGGGTCAAACCCCACAAGAGTGTCAATGTCCAGCCAGAGCTCGTCGCTGATGTTGATTAGCGAATGCACCCTTGCGGGCTGAAAAGGACCACGGGAGGCCAGGGTGCAAAGAGCCAGATGATTTCGCACCTGGGCGAGATGGTTAGCCGGCTGGCGGATTCCAATCTTTTCCATGGCTGCCACCACGGTGGCGAGAATCTTGATATTGTCCCTCGGGGGAGACTGAATGCCCCTGGTGATGGTTAGGAGGCCAGCGGGGGTCAGGTGTTCGAGGCAGCGGGCCAGTCCCTCAACGGTAAACAGGTAGTTCTCGTGGAGGGAAAGAAGGCCGCTGATCCCGGCAGCCATAGACTCAGCCCCGACCAGCTGAATGAGGTCGAAATGTTCCTTGGAATGCTCGAGATAATGCCGGGACGAGGTTAGGTGAATTTTCAGGTCGCTGCCCGTTAATCCCCGGTCGCCGAGATTTGCCAGAGGACCTCTGAATAGATCAAGTATTTGAGGATTTTCCAAGACCACGGTAATTTCGGTCGCACCGAAGCGTCTGGCCAGCCAGACGTTTACACCGCTGGTCTCGCCCAAGAGAAGGACCCTGGCCCTGGGCAAAAGGCGGTAGGCCACCGACATGGGAGTGTGGTCAAGGATCGAGGCTTCGGCTTGATCATTAATGCGGAAAATAGGGCCGGCAGTGTCGCCGTCAGCCAGCAAGAGAGACTGAGGCGGCGGGGGGACTGTGGCTGTAAGTCCGGCAAAGAGGGTGTAGTGGAGGCGAGGCGAACTGAATACGTCCAGCCTCGCACGGGGTCCATTACGGGTAACCAGCCGTTGGGCATCCCCCTGTTTCTCCCAGCGTCGGAGCTCTGCCAGCATCTTATGAGGGTCTATGCGCATGGGCATCGGTAAGGCAGTGAGATCCAGGGCCAGGATCAGACCGACAAGCAGAGGTATCGCCGCCTGTCGCCACAGATCTCTGTCTTTTTCCCCGGCCCTCCAGAGGAAGACTGAGGCCCAGATCAAAAGTCCGGCCGCCTGAATGATTCGTGCCGGCGGCAACCAGAACATTATGCCGACGGCGATGACAGGTCCTACACCGCTGCCTAGCAGGTTGGCTCCGTAGACCAGATGAACCGAGGCAGAAAAACGAATGAGGGTAAGACCAATAAGGACCCCGGCAAAGAGAAAGGGCAAAAAGATCAAGGCCTGGTAACAAAGGAGGTAGAAAAGTTGTTCTCCACTGAACAGGACGTATTGCATGTCGAGAGGGAGCCTTTCGGCCAGACGGAAGCAGAGGATAACACTGATAGCCAGTCCCAGAGTGAGGCCACGGCACCATGGAAGAAAACGAGGGAGCAAACGAGAGGAGAACAAAGCCAACCAGGTACCGCTGGCCCCAAAACCGAGAAGAGCCCAGCCCACCACCAGGTAAGCAAAGTGATGCCAGCGGGAGATGGAAAGGGTTCTCATCAGGGCCACTTCCAGGCCCAACACCGACGCGGAAATAAGCGCCACAGCTACCAGTTCCCGCAGGGCAGGCTTAAGCGTGGGGCTCTCTGAGGTCTGTGAGTGTTGTCCGTTCGTAATTCTATTTCCTTTATGGGTCGCTTTTAGCAACTTGCAGCCAGCAGCAGACAGCGGGCAGCACTTGGACTGTTGGGAAGAAATAGGGGGTGAGGAAATTTAACTATTTTGTAATATCCTGCCAGCTGTCAGCTGTATGCTGCCAGCTGTTTTATCCGCTGGTGATGTTGAATCTCCCCCTGGCTTGAGTCAAACGTTTCAACGTAAGCACAATTATTGCCCTCTCTGGATGGCACCGGTCATCGGGACAAAGCGGACCGGGAGTAGTTCCTTGGTGCGGACCATTCCATCCTGGTCCTTGGTCACCACCATCAGCCGTTGAACCTCATAGAAACCTCCAACTGGAATCACCATGCGTCCTCCTTGACGAAGTTGGGCAATCAGAGGGGGCGGAATGTGTCCGGCAGCACAGGTGACGATGATCCCATCGAATGGAGCCTCTTCAGGCCAGCCGAAGTAGCCGTCAGCCCCTCTCACCTTTACCGTGCGGTAGCCTAGCTTTTGCAGCCGTTCTCTGGCTTCGTCAGCCAAAGGAGTGATGATTTCTATAGTAAAAACCTGCGGAGTGAGCTCAGAGAGCACCGCCGCCTGGTAGCCGCTACCCGTACCTATCTCTAAGACCTTAGAATTTGTCTTGAGTTGGAGAGCTTCGGTCATGAGGGCAACGATGTAAGGCTGGGAAATGGTCTGGCCGTGGCCTATGGGAAGAGGGTGATCCTCATAGGCCATGAGCCTTAACGACCAGGGGACGAAGAGGTGACGGGGCACCTGGCGCATGGCCTCCAAAACTTCGCTGTCACGGATTGACGGGCTCCGCTGAACCATCTGGGTCTGAACCATTTGGGCCCGTTCTTCCCCAAAGTCTGAAAAGCGAGGCCGTGTCCAACTCTTCTCAGCAGACCCTGGAGGATGAACTTTTTCATCACCTTGACCGATGGCAGGAGGCTGGGAAATGAAAACAAGAAAGAAAAAGCCCGCCACCATAAGGGATAGCGTAGTAAAGGGAATGAAAAGATTAGGTTTCATGTCATTGCAGCAGAAGGAACTCTTTGTTAGCTGTGAGTATTCACTTTCTCTGAAAAAGATAACAAAGGGCTCTCGCGCAGGTCAAGGACTTCGAGTTGGAGGGATGGAGTAATGGAGTCATGGAGCACTGTAAAATATCAGATTTCAATCACCAAATCCCAGGGTGTCAGGTGTCAGGTGTCAGAAAAAAGACACACAAAGCCTGAAACCTGAACACTGAAACCTGAAACCTCAGTCGTTGTGATTTGATATTTAGAAGTTGTCGTCACTCCAGTACTCCAGTACTCCATACAAATATCTCTGAAATTTGACTGATGCCAGGGGAGTGGTTAATTTAAATAGCAAGACAAAATGAGGAGGTGAGGCTTATGGAAAGCGATGTTAATCGTTCCCCTTTGGCCCATGAGGAGGATTGTGACTGTTGTTGCGGCTGTGACAGCTCCGCTGAGAGAGATGACTATCCCAGGGATGAGGAAGGAAATCCCATTTACCGGCCATTTTGACCGAGAATATACCTGACAAATCGAAAGGCCCGCCTCGGCGGGCCTTTTTCTGTCTCTTCCCCCAAAAAGCAGCGGACCCAAGTAACCTTCAGCCCCTGCAATTAAGACCTTCAGCAGCTTACCAGCTTCTTGGGTCCACAACCACAGATTAACTAAACTAGGCGAGGGAGTCAAGAAGAAAGTCTACAGGAAATTTCCTAAAAATATTTTAGAGACACATGGGCCACGGGGAAGCTACTCCACAACGCCCATGATTCGCACCATTTATTGGCAGGATTCCCGTTTAGTGAGCACCATATCTTCATGCAGACCCTCGCAAAGCTGAGAGAGTGAAGGTCGCTTGCTCAGATGCTCGTTGTTTCGCAGCTTCTCCTTTTGGCCTTTGCTGATCTCTCTTCCTCACGAAGAGCTTTCCCTGTCTTAGCCGGGATACTTCATGAATCACCTGCTGCGACCGCGGATTTGGCCGTCCTTTCTGGCGTCCTCGGCTGTAGGTCCCTGCGACGTACCGTTCAGGTACGCCTCGGGGACCAACACCCTGCGGTTGCCAGGTGGCACGCCCATCTTCGCGCTCTCGCGACGGCAATGCATGAAATATCCGGGCTAGGGCAAAGGCTGCCGGCCACAGCTGGGCTAAAAGAAATCCCGTTCCAGTTGCCACACCTCGGGGGCGCGCCACAAACGGGATTTAAACAGTTCTCGGTGGTGAATAAATTCTTTGGGCAAGCGGTCAAAGAACTTGTCAAAGAGTTCCTCGTGCGACCTTGCCTCTTTGGCAGCTTCCTCGCGGTCCACTTCCATGAGGTCATAAAATAGTTCTCGGTCATAGTCCAATCCCTGCCAAAGAATGTCCTGATGCCGGGGCATAATCCCCAATGGACTTTCCACCCCGTAACCATTACCTCGGACCCGGTCAATAATCCATTTCAACACCCTGATGTTTTCGCCGAATCCAGGCCACAAAAACCTGCCTTCCTCGTCCTTCCTGAACCAGTTCACTCTGAATATTCGGGGTGGATTGGCAAGATGTCGCCCGATGTTCAGCCAGTGATTCCAGTAGGCGGCCATATTGTAGCCACAGAAGGGCAACATGGCCATTGGATCACGCCTCATCGGCGGCAGAGTGTCTTCAGCGGCGGCGGTGGCTTCGGAGCCCATAGTGGCGGCCAGATACACCCCGTGGGCCCAGTTGAAGGCCTGGAATACCAGGGGAACGTTGCGGCTCATGCGACCACCGAAGATGAAGGCTTTGATAGGTACGCCCTCGGGATTGTCCCACTCCGGATCGTAGGTTGGACACTGGGTGATGGGGGCAGTGAAACGGGCGTTGGGGTGAGCGGCCGGCCGGCCGCAATCGGGGGTCCAATCCTTTCCTGTCCAGTCGACCAGGTGGGCCGGGGGTTCCTTGGTCATACCCTCCCACCACACGTCGCCATCGTCTGTGAGGGCTACATTGGTGAATATGCAGTTTTTAGTAAGGGTCAGCATGGCGTTAGGGTTGGAATCCATGGAAGTGCCCGGGGCCACTCCAAAAAAGCCGGCCTCGGGGTTGATGGCTCGCAAGGTGCCGTCCTTGGCTGGTTTGAGCCAGGCAATGTCATCACCCACCGTGGAGATTTTCCAACCCTCGAAGCCTTTGGGCGGCACCAACATGGCAAAGTTGGTTTTGCCGCAAGCACTGGGAAAAGCTCCAGTCACGTAGGTCTTGTCTCCGGCAGGGTCTTCGACTCCCACGATCAGCATATGTTCTGCCATCCACATTTCGTCCCGGGCCATGACAGAGGCAATTCTCAGAGCAAAACATTTCTTGCCCAAAAGGGCGTTTCCCCCATAGCCACTGCCGAAGGAATAAATGGTACGCTCTTCAGGGAAGTGACTGATGTAAGTATTGTCCGGATTGCATGGCCAGGTTACATCCTTTTGACCCGGCTCCAGTGGGACTCCCACTGAATGAAGGCAGCGGACGAAATTGCCCTTGTCACCCAAGACATCGAGAACCTTTTGTCCCATCCGTGTCATGATTCGCATGTTAACCACTACGTAAGGAGAGTCGGTGATCTCTACCCCAACATGGGCAATAGGTGAACCCAAGGGACCCATACTGAAGGGGATTACATACATGGTGCGGCCACGCATACAGCCGTCGAATAGATTCTTCAATGTCTCTTTCATTTCATTGGGATGCACCCAGTTGTTGGTGGGACCGGCGTCCGCTTTGTTGACAGGACAGACGAAGGTGCGACTCTCCATTCGGGCCACGTCTTTCGGATCTGAGCGGCAGAGAAAACTGTTCGGACGTTTTTCTTCATTAAGTCGGATGAAAGTCCCACTCTCAACCATTTGGCTACAAAGCTCGTCGTATTCCTTTTGGGAGCCGTCACAGACATAAACCAGATTAGGTTTACATAGAAAAGCAATCGTTTTAATCCAGTTGAGGAGGTCCTCGTGGTTGATTCTTGCCCCGTCGATTTGTATGTCGTTCATAGTCTTCCTCCAATAGCGAAGTCCCTAAAGAGTGATGAATTTTTAATAATAATTCACTTTGCCTTTAAAAACCATTTGCCAAAGAGCTTTTTCTCTAGAAAAAAATTATTATTTGTGGGAGGTTCTTTGGCAGGAGGCAGCAGGCAGCAGGCAGCAGGCAGCAGGCAGCAGGCAGCAGGCAGCAGGCAGCAGGCAGAGGTCGGAGGGCAGGGTGAAAATCCCAATACCCAAATCCCAAATCCCAAACAAATTCAAAATTCCAATTTTCCAATATTCAAGACAGTAATGTTTGGATTCAATATCGTTTTTGAATTTTGAATTTCGGTAATTGAAATTTGTTTGAGATTTGGTGCTTGTGATTTGGGATTTGTGACTTTGATATTCGAAATTTCTTGTTCGTCATTCTGCGGTTCAAAGAGGCGGCAGCTCAGAAACAGCTGGAAAGGAGGGGGAGGTGGATCTATATCAAGCGATAAAAGAGAGGAGAAGTATCCGCAAGTTCAAAGATCGTCCGGTGGCAAAGGATCTCCTGGAGAAGGTCTTTGATAGCGCGCTGTGGGCGCCTTCGGGGATGAACAGGCAAAACTGGAAATTCTTCGTTTTGGCGGGGGAGCGGAAAGAAGAGTTGGTAGCCATTGCTGCCGGAAGTTTCGAATATCTGGCGCCGCAGCTTCAGGAACGTTTTGCCGACAAACCAAAAATCGTCGAGGCCACCCGCAGGTTCTTCAAGCGGTTAGGTGGGGCTCCGGTGGTGGTCTGCGCCTACTTTGAACCAGCCAATATGGAGGATGTGACCAGTTTTCAGAATGTGGCTGCTGCCATCCAGAATTTGCTTTTAGTGGCCTATGCAGAGGGATTGGGAAGTTGTTGGATGACAGGCCCGGTTACAGTTGAGCAGGAAATCAGTCGCTTCCTGGAAGTGAAGGATATGACCTTGGTAGCGGTGATACCCATGGGATATCCCGACGAAACCCCAAAGGTCCCACCCCGCCGAGAGGATCGGGTTGTCTACCACGGTTTCAAGTAGAGCTATATTACTCGCCCAGAGAGGGCAGAGCGCATAGGGCATGGGGCATAGAAAAAAATCGTAATCG
>JARRNM010000076.1:2557-20624 GCA_037384945.1 Deltaproteobacteria bacterium | reverse complement strand
GCGGCCCACGAGGAGTTGGAACGTATAAAGGCCCTGGTGAACGATTTGCTCGATCTTTCCAAGATCGAAGCCGGCAAAATAGAAATGGAGTTCGGTCGAGTTGCGGTGCAGCTTCTCTTTGAAAAGGCCGGGTCAGCACTATTGACCCAAGCTAATGATAAAAAGGTGGAACTATCGTTCAGCCTGCCTACGGCACTGCCTGAGATAAAGGCAGATGCCAACAAGATTACCTGGGTGCTAACCAATTTGATTGCCAATGCTCTCCGCTACACCAGCAGTGGGGGAAGGATTAGGCTTTTTGCGGAACATTTCGGCCCTCAGGTTCACCTTTCAGTCAGTGATGATGGAGCCGGCATCCCTTACGAGTACCAGTCAAAAATATTTGAGAAGTTTGTCCAGGTGGAAGAAGATAAAACTGTTCATGGAACTGGGCTCGGGCTGGCCATTTGCAAGGAAATTGTCAGGGCTCACGGGGGCACCATTTGGGTTGATTCACTGCCGGGTGAGGGAAGCACCTTCACCTTTACCTTGCCGGTTTTCGAGCAATAGCAAGAGAGAGGTACAGCAATGACAAGAAAACCAGTTTTGATTGTTGACGATGAAAAAAATATACGCTTGACACTATCTCAGTCCCTGGAGTCCCTGGAGTTGGAAACGGATACCGCAGTAAATGGAGAGGAAGCACTCGCCAAGCTCAAAGAGAAGGACTACGGCCTGGTGCTCCTGGACCTTAGATTGCCCGGGATGGACGGCATGGAAGTTCTTCGCCGACTCCGTGAGATCAGGCCCGACGTCCAGGTGATCATCATCACTGCATACGGCACCATCGAATCAGCTGTGGATGCCATGAAACTGGGTGCGGTGGACTTCATCCAGAAGCCTTTTTCTCCCAAAGAAATCAGGGGATTGGTGTCACTAGTGCTGGACAGGGGAAAGCTCGACGAGCAAAAGGCGGTGGACTACGCTTCCTTTATCGAGCTGGCCAAAAGGTGTGTGGGCGACAGACACTTCGATGCTGCAATTGAACATGTGCGGAAGGCTATCTCTCTGGATCCGGCGCGGCCCGACGCTTTCAATCTCCTGGGTGCTCTCATGGAGATTCAACATAATGTCCTCGATGCCCAAAAGTACTATCGAGCGGCCCTTGATCTTGATCCTACCTACAAGCCGGCGAAAGATAATCTCGACCGTTCCACTAGATGGCAGCGTGGAGAAAACATCGTTTTAGAGCAGGCCGAAGACGGTGATGCAGGAAAGAAGACAGGAGAGGACTAAGTGGTATCGGATAAGGGGCTCCACGCAATAATTATCGGCTGTGGTTGTTTAGGTGATGTGCTCCATAGATACTTCCCCTTTACCCCTGTTTCTATTGGCGCAAGGATCTGGCTCAGGTCCTCAGGGGCTATCAGCTCCACTTCCCTCCAAGAGAATCGCCCCTAAGATACCCACTCCGCCTGGTTCATCCCATCCCAGAACAGAAATTCCTCCAATCCTACAGCCTTAATGGGGAACCGAAATACTGGCACTTTTATTCCTTAGATTTGTCTAACAAACTACAAAGGATAGATCTTGGCCCTTGCGGCAAATTCTATGAGACCGGCTTGGCCTTGCATCTTGGACACAAAGGGCCTCAGAGGGCTGGAGATATAAGAGGTAAGAAGGGAGAAGTACCATGTCCTATGTTGATAAGTGGGACAGAGAAGTAAATGAAAAACAAATGGAATTCCTGATTTTGGATGAGAGTTCAGGGGTCCAGGAGCAGGGGCAGCAGTTTGACAACTGGCAGCCTGCAACGGAGGAGGTGGGAGCTGATTCCCTTGCACTTTACTTCAAGGAGATGGCACGCACTCCCCTGCTCACTCAAGAAGAAGAGGTGAAGCTCGCCAAATGGCTGGAGGTGAATCAGGCACATATAGCCCAGATGGTTCTTCGCTATCCTTACCTGTTTCTGGAAGCTACCAATGGCGGCAGCGAGCTTGCCCTCCGTCGGCTTTCTGAAAAAATGCAAGATATTGTGACGTCGTTGCAAAAGCTGAGATCCCATGGGAATCGAGGCTACTGGAGTTCTGAGATCGCCGAGAGGGAAGATCAAATCCTGGCTAAAATGCATGAGATTTTTCGAAAGCTCGCCCTGGATCATCGCCAGATAGGACTTTTCATTGAAAAGCTTAAAGGCCGCGTGGAGAAAATCGAGCGAGCACACGATAAGATCCAGCATTGCCTGATCAAGGCCGGCCTTTCCTCAGAGGAGATTCAAAAACTGTCAGAAACGATTAAGGAGAGACCTCCGAGGGTAGAGAGAATTCGTTGGCAAACCAGGCTTGGCTCAGAGCAGCTGGTTGCTCTGGAGACGATAGAGGATGGTTTGAGAGAGATTCTTCAGGTGGAGTCGGAAACTCGCTCCACGGAAGGACAACTGAAGGACGACCTTGCCAGGATGCTTGACCTTTATGAGCGGGCAAAATTAGCCGAAAAGAAACTGGTAGAGGGCAACCTACGCTTGGTGGTCAGCATCTCCCGAAAGTATTGCAATCGCGGTGTCGGGTTGGTAGACCTCATTCAGGAGGGAAATATCGGCTTGATGAGGGCAGTGGGTAAATTCGATTACCGTAGGGGGTATAAGTTCAGCACCTACTCTACCTGGTGGATCAGACAGGCCATCATCCGTGCTATTCAGCTGCAAGCTCGAACTATTCGGATTCCAGTTCATATGCTCGATACGATCAGCAGGGTTAGACGGACCTCACAAGAATTGGCCCGAGGCAAGGGCGGTGTGCCGAAAAACGAAGAAATCGCCGAAAAGATGGAACTTCCCCTCAACCAGGTGAAGAAGGTAATTGAGGTTGCTAGAAGGCCACAACCTCTCTCACTTAATGCCCCTGTGGGAGGAGGAGCGGAAACCCAGCTTTTAGACTTGGTTGCAGATAAACATGCACCCTCCCCTGAGGAGGCCTTTGTCCAAAGGAACGTGGCCGAGGGAATAAGAAGGGTTCTGGCAACTCTCTCCTCCCGGGAGGAGAGAATCTTACGTCAACGGTTCGGAATCGGGGGAAGCAGACCACACACCCTTCAGGAGGTTGGCGAAGAATTTCGACTAACCCGTGAACGTGTTCGCCAAATCGAGAATAAAGCATTGAAGAAGCTCCAGCGATTCAGGTGGAGGCAAAGCCTGGATTTGTTGGATAAATAAAGCAGATTCTTAGCCCGTCGCCGCAATTTCTCCACCAAATTAAGGACATCTTCTCTAGGAAATACTCCTTTTACCCCATTTATCCACCACCACCAGTTGGCTTTAATTATATTGGCTGTTCGAAACACCAATTTATGCGGCAGTTCTATCCTCGGGAGTGAAATGGAGGTGTAATTGTGGTGGAATTTTTTGTTGCTTTATTGATTGCGCTCCTGGCGAGTGTTCCTTTTGGCTTTGCCCTGAGGCGGAGAATACCGCGGAGGGGATTTTTTTGGTTCTTCCTGATCCTCTTCTTGGCAACCTGGGCAGGTGGTATGTGGATCGGTCCATTTGGACCGTCGTTTAGGGGGATATTCTGGCTGCCCTTTGTCTTAGTGGCCGTTCTAGTGGGATTCTTTCTTGCCGCCATTGCACCGCAGCGTCCTCCAAGCAGTCGAATTGAGACCCTGGAAATGCTCGAAGAAATAGAAAAGAAGAGAAGATTGGAGAAACTCACCTACATTTCATTTGGTGTGTTTTTCTGGGTAGCCTTATTTGCCTTAATTACGGTGATCATTGTGCGTTACGCTTTGTAGCTCAGGCAGCGGTGACAGTGCTGGCTTGAGGGAGGAGTAGAAAATTGCAGGTCTCCTCTACCGGTTTGGTCTCTGAGAAAGGACGGAGGCTATGAACAATCACAAAAAAACACTTCCCGACCGCTCTCAAAGCAAAAGAAGCCTTTTCTGGCTCGGCCTATTGCTCTTGTTTTTTCTCTTCTACTTTGGCTCCTACCTGCAGCCGCATGTGCCACAGATCTCTTATTCGGCTTTCAGGGAACAGCTTACCGAGGGGAATGTGTCCTCGGTGACCGTCCAGGAGGACAAGTTGTCGGGTAGTTTAAAGAAGCCGATGCAGCTGGGTTCCGGCGAAAATAAAATTGAGGTAAAGGAGTTCAGAACGATTCTGCCCTCCTTTGGCGACCCCAAACTTTTGAACCTTCTCGAAAAAAATAAAGTCACCATAAACACCAAGAGTGAAGAAAGGTCATGGTTTACCACGCTGCTCATCGGCGTTCTCCCCTGGATTCTTATCATCGGTTTTTTTGTCTGGAGCAGTAAGAAGCTCCAACAGCGCATGGGAGGACTCGGCAAAGGGGGACCCTTTTCATTCGGCAAATCCAAAGCTAAACTCTACCAGAGGTCGAGCAGCGACGTGACCTTCAACGATGTTGCCGGCCTTCACCACGCAAAAAAAGAACTCAGCGAGATCGTGGATTACCTCAAGGACCCGTCGAAGTTCAGAAACCTCGGTGGCGAGTTGCCCAGAGGAATTTTGATGATCGGTCCCCCAGGGACCGGCAAAACCCTTATGTCCAGGGCTGTGGCCGGCGAGGCCAATGTTCCATTCTACAGCATAAGCGGCTCTGAGTTCATTGAGATGTTCGTCGGGGTGGGCGCGTCCCGGGTAAGGGATATGTTTGAAAAAGCAAAAAAGGATGCACCCACCATTATCTTTATCGATGAATTGGACTCCATCGGTCGGGTGCGGGGTACCGGCGTCGGAGGCGGGCATGATGAACGAGAACAGACCCTTAACCAAATTCTTGCCGAAATGGACGGTTTTTCAGGGCATGAGTCTGTAGTGGTCATAGCCGCAACCAACCGGCCGGACGTGCTTGATCCGGCCCTGATCAGACCGGGAAGATTTGATCGGCGCGTGGTTCTCGATCGACCTCACAAACGAGCCCGTAAGGAAATTCTCGAAATTCACACCAGGAAAACACCCTTGGCGGAGGATGTTGACCTGGAGGTTGTAGCGGCCATGACCGTGGGCTTTTCCGGGGCCGATATCAAGAATCTCGTCAATGAAGCAGCGCTCCTCGCCGGCCGCAAGGACAAGGATCGGGTAGAGGCTGAAGATTTCGAGCTCGCCCTGGACAAGATCCGCCTAGGTATCGAGCGGGAGGATTACATAAGTCATGAGGACAAGGAGATTATCGCCTATCACGAAGCAGGACACACCCTCATGGCCGAACTCTTGCCCAAGGCGGACCCTCTGAAAAAAGTGTCCATTATTCCCCGGGGCCGGGCGCTGGGAGCGACGGAACAGTTGCCCGAAGAGGATCGTTACAATCTGAGCCGCAGCTACCTTCTCGATCGCATTGCTGTTATGCTCGGGGGGCGCTCGGCGGAAAAGCTGGTATTCAATGACCTTACTTCAGGGGCAGGGGACGACTTGAAGCAAGCCACCCAGTTGGCCCGCCGTATGGTCTGTCAGTGGGGGATGAGTGAGAAGCTTGGCCCGGTAACCTTTAGGCAGGGTGAAACCCATCCTTTTCTGGGACGAGAAATTGCACAACCCAAAGACTTCAGCGAGGAGACGGCAAGGATAATCGACGAAGAAGTGCGCAGAATCGTGGGCGAGATGGAAGAGAAGGCAGAAAAAACCATCCAGGCCAATCGACAGAAACTGGACATCCTGGCACGGGCCCTGGTGGAGCACGAAACACTGGAGAAGGAAGAAGTTGACCGACTGCTGAACTCTTCCGCTGGCCAGGTAGAGGCAGTTTAATTGCAGAGCGGATTGTCACCTGATCTATTGTGCTTGCGAAGTTCAGCCCGTCTCAAAAAATACTGTGACCTCACTTTCATCATACAGAGAAGACCCCATTCTCAAATAGAGTACTTTCATATACGATCATATCATCAGTATCACTTCAGTAATCCAAAACAATCCAAGCAAAAAAGGAGGAAAGATTATGCCAGAATTTGGGGAGTTGTATCAAAGTGCCGACTGGAAAAAGGAAAAACATGTACCGGTCATAGAGTGTCCCGACCGGTCATAGAGTGTCCCGACCAAGTAAAGGCAGACGAGTTCTTCGAGGTCAGGGCATCCATAGGCAAAGAAATTGCCCATCCCAACACCACCGAGCATCACATCAGATGGATTCAGTTAGTGTTCAAACCTGAGGGCGACAAGTTTGCCTACCAGGTGGGAAATTTTGAGTTCACCGCCCACGGAGAATCTGTAGAGGGACCTGACACCGGCCCGGTCTATACCAACCACTCAGTCACAGCCGGAATAAAGTTGAAGAAGTCGGGAGTACTTTACGCCACTTCTTTCTGCAACATTCATGGACTTTGGGAAAACGAAAAACCAATCAAGGTCACCTAATCACTCAGATATTGGCGTGCAATACACCTGAGACCTGGGGTAGATTGGCCGCCTTTGGATCTTACGCGGGAATATTGCACGCTAGTCCGATTCCCTCAGTGAAGATTCCATGAATCCTGGTCAATCTCACGTTTTCCCCTCCTCCAATCCCAGGTTAATCAATTCATGGTCCGCCTTTTTGATTGCTGCCGCCCGTTCTGTATATGCCGAATCTTCAAATAAATCGGTAATGATAACAGCGATGTTACCTAGTTTGCATCCCTCCTGTAACATGTCTCTGATACTTCTCTCGTTTTAGGTAGAAGTAAGACTATTTTTTCCTTAAAATACAGGTATTGGCCTACGGCTAGTCTTTGGGAGATTCATCTAGAGTAAAATTGTTGGGGAGTCAGTGGTTCCACTTGAAATGATCAGCGCCAATGCTACAAAGCGGTCATAATCATAAGGAGATTTTCCATGTCCAAGAAATTACTGGTTGTAGGTGGCGGTGCAGGGGGTCCCAGTGCCGCGGCCAAAGCAAAGCGGTTGAATCCGGATTTGGAAGTGACCATTCTACAAGCAGGTGAGCATGTCTCATACGCCGCCTGACCCACCCCCTATTACATCGGTGATGTAATCAAGGATGAGAAAGAACTCATCGCCCGCACACCAGAAGCTTTTGAAAAGTCAGGCATAACAGTGCGTCTCAAAACCCGGGCTGCCAGGGTAAGAGCGGAGGATAAGAGGGTGGAGCTCGACAGTGGGGAGCAACTACCCTTCGACCATCTTGTCTTTGCCACTGGTGCCGTGCCCCGCTCCCTAGAGATTCCCGGCGAGGATCTTCCTGGTATTTTTCACTTGCGGAATCTGACTGATGCCCTTCGGATAAAAAATTTCCTCGCTGAGCTGAAATACAAGAGGGCCCTAATCGTGGGGGCCGGCTTTGTCTCCCTCGAGATGTGCGAGGCCTTCAGGAAATTGGGGCTCAGCACCACCCTGGTTCACCGGAGCGAACTACCCATGGGCCGGTTGGATGAGGAATTCGGCAAGAAAATTCTTGCAGAACTGGAAAAAAATGAGGTCCAGTTCATTTCGAAGACAACTGTGAAAAGTTTCGAGGCCAAGTCCGGCGGGGGAATCTTGGTGGAAACCAGTAATGGTCCCCTGGAGACGGACCTTGTCTTGCTCGGTGTGGGTGTCGTTCCCGAGGTGTCCCTGGCAGCCGAGGCTGGAATTACCATAGGTCCCACCGGCGCGATTGCCGTGGACGACCACATGCGGACAAACCTGGACTTTATTTATTCGGCGGGCGACTGCTGCGAGAGTTACCACCGAATCAGCGGCAAGCCGGTGCACTATCCCCTGGGAGATATCGCCAACAAACAAGGGCGGGTAGCCGGAGGAAACATCGGTGGTCAAGACCACATTTTCCCGGGCGTTGTCGGCTCCAGCTGCTTCAAGGTCTTCGACTTGGAAGTTGCCAGCACCGGACTGACCGAGAGAGAGGCCAGAGAGGCGGGGTTCGATGCCACCTCAGTTACCATCCAGGGGGTGTCAAAGCCCCACGGTTATCCGGGAGCGCGAAAACTCTGGCTGGAGATGGTGGCGGACAAAGATAGCGGCCGACTGCTGGGGGCTCAGGGAGTAGGAGGGGACGGGGTGGTCTTCCGGATAAATATACTGGCAGCTGTCTTGACTGCGGATCTATCCGTACAAGAGTTGGCTTACCTAGATTTGGCCTATGCTCCACCCTTTTCCGGCTCCTGGGATCCGATACATATCGCCGCCCAGCAGCTGCTGAAATGAGCGGGGTTCAGGGCCTAGCCCGGATGTTTCATGAATTGCTGTAGCGAGACCATGAAGATGGAGGTCCCACCGGGCAACCGTCCCGCGCTACCGCGGGATTGGTTCCGAGGCGTACCTGAATGGTACGTCGCAGGGGCCGACGCCCGAGGACGCCAGGAAGGACGACCATATCCTTGGTCGCAGCAAGTTATTCATGTAATATCCGGGCTAATACTCTAACTTACAGTCCTTGGCATACTCGGGGCAGGACTGTTTGATGTTGGCGCGGTAAACTTCCATACATTCCGGGCAATTAATCTCCAGATTTTCGCCATCAATCACCTTGGCCTTGATTTCATCAAGGGTGAGATGGGCAGGTGTACCGCAGGCGCAGTTGGGGCAGACACCTTTGACCTCGTATCTTTTCTTCGCCATTCAACTTCTCCTCTCACTACTGGTGGACTTTGTTAAATAAATAACTATGTCGTAATTCATGTTACCGCATCGTTGCCTAAAAAGCCAATCACAAACCGGTTGAGTTATCTGACAAAGCCCCCAATTTTCATCTATTTGAGACTGTTCAATAATTCAGTGTTTGATTGCTTTAAAGCTCTGACCTCCCTGGATCCCCGCTGGAGTCTATCCCGCACCTTGTCGGAGCGAAGCGGAGATCCCGATTCATCGGGGATGCGGGACCAGGATGACGGGCGATGGCAGACCTTCGTCCTTCCCGCGAAAGCGGGAATCTAGGGAATAAAGAGACAATTAACCAAGATTTCTTGGGGATAACTATTCTGAAATAGTATTGTAACTATTTAATATATCTGACTAAAAAATTATTGAACAGTCTCTATTTATGGGCGTGGCCAAAATATAGAGTTTCAAAGGACTTCAGCAGGGACCGCAGCGTTTCCACATGGGACAGATCAGTGGTCTGCTTGCATTTCATGGCGGCAACGAGCATTTTATGCAAGAGCACCAGTTTCTCTTCGTATTTGTCGGTGTCTGGTTTAATGCGCTGAGTCATAAAGTATTGATAGACAACCTCCTGAATTTTGTCGGCGTGATATTCCTTGTTGGTAATCCATCTGACCAGCTGATTGTAGTTTATCTTTTTCTGACTGCCTAGCTCGGTAATTTGCTTCATGGCCTTTTCGATGGTGGTGATGTCCTCGTCTATCATCTCAATTCGCATCTGATCATTGTAAATACCGCAGGGAAGTTCACAGTGGGCCGCAGCATAGCTGGCAGACAGAAAGATGATGCCGAATAAGCTTACCGCTAGGGCGTACTTTCCAGGTTTTCCGCTCATGGTTTTCCTCCTTTTTAATTATCCGTCCCAACCTCAATCTTGCATCCTTAAAGTCCCTGAACATCTGGTTAATGGCCGAGTCAATCCATGGGAGAAACCGGGGTAAAACATACAGGAGGTAACCAGCGACCGTGGTCAGTTATTCCTGGACGCGCTTTCTGACCCCCTGGTTCTCGACCAGGCCGCTCTCTTCGCTACGCTCCTTCTTTTTCCCCCATCTCTTCTGCGTACCACAGGTCCTGGTGCTGTTTGGCCCACTCGGCGCTCACATCCCCTTTCCACATGCCCTCGAAGGTTCCCTCTGCGCCAATGGTGCCGATGTAGATGTGGCCGAATGATGCGGCGAGAAACAGGGTGGCGAGGGAAGCATGGACGATGTTGGCAATCTGCATGGTCACCCGGGTCTGGCCGAAATTGGGAAAATCCATGACCAGGCCTGCAATGCACACTGCCACCCCTATAGTGGCCATTACCCAAAACCAAGCTTTTTCCCCGCCGTTGATCCGCTCAGCGTGAGGACGCGGTCCGCTGCCAATCATTCCTCCGAGGGTTTTGAACCAGACGAAGTCCATCTTCCTGGGAATGTTGTGTTTCACCCAGGAAATGATCTCTAGCAGGATGCAGGCGAAGAAAATGGGTCCGCTGTAGTTGTGGATGATCTTGGCAACCTGGGCATAGCCCCCGAAGCCGTGGAGACCGAAAACCGGGATGAGCACCCGTCGGCCAAATAACATACTGAAGCCGGTGATGGCAAGGAGGACAAAAAGGGTGGCCGTCACCCAGTGAAGCACTCGCGCTGCCAGAGACCAGCGCCGGATCCTCTCCCCCGAGGGACTTTCCTCCAGTTTGTCCTTGCCCTTGATAATGAAAAACAACCCGATGACAAAGAACACCACTGCCAGCACCCAGGGGGAGATACTGGCCACCAGGCCATTGCGAATCTCCCGCCAGTTTTGACCGCTGTTCTGGATGAGGACTCCCCGTTCTTGGCCCTCCACCCCCGAATATCCCGGGACTCCGTCCCTCACTGCCCGCCAGAAGTTGGCGTGGGGGTTGGTGTCTTGAGACGTTTGTTCCGCGCCAACGGCCACAGGCTGGGAGGACAAATATCCCACAAGGGGCGCGCACACCGCCAGCAAGACGATTAAAAAGAAGCTCCAGAGGGCAAACCGTTTGCGTTTTCTCAGGCTCTCTCCTCGTGCCCTTCTTCTTGGCATATTCATGGCACATTTCCCTCCATGGTTATCGGTCTATCTGAGTCTCCGCCAAGCGCAGACGCAACTCCTGTTGAAGCTCAGGAGACCGGGAACGCTCTTGTTTCAGCTGATTATCAACCACCCAGGGCTCGTGTATGGGTGCACAGCCCGGTGCCGCTATCAGTAACACTGCAACCGCCCACAGTCCGACTTTTCCTTTAAACATGATACTTTTCTCCCCTGTCGGTGTTGACAGAAAGTCCCCGAAGCAATTTCGACCTCTCAACCTCAGCCACACCGCCTGCCCCAGCCAACCGCCTCAACGGTCCGTCTGCACTTCCTTGAAACGCTCCAGTAGTCTCTGTTGCTGCTCAGGTGAACGCTCCTTCGCGAGCAGAGGGTCCGTGGGACCTTTGTAAACACCAGGCGTGTGATAGGCAATGTCAGGTGACTGGTAACAGCCACCGAGCGGCAGTGCGCTCATGAGCAAAATGACGATGAACAATCTGACATGGTTGAACACGGCTGTTCTCCTGCAATGGGCAAAAGGTTCGATGTTTTTCTCTTCCGGCGGAACCCTATCATTTCGCGGGATAGGCGGTCTCCCACCCCCAGGTCTTGGGTCTGCCGCCGCGCTTGAGGACCCGCTTGCGGTAGATATCCGCAACCACATCGCCATCACCTCCCAGGAGGGCCTTGGTAGCGCACATCTCGGCGCAGAGGGGCAGTTTCCCCTGGGCAATGCGGTTGCTGCCGTACTTGGCATACTCAGCGTCCGAGTTGTCCGGCAAGGGTCCGCCGGCACAAAAAGTGCACTTATCCATTTTGCCCCGCACGTTGAAGGCCTTTTGCTCCGGAAACTGGGGGGCGCCAAAGGGACAAGCGTAGAAACAATAGCCGCAGCCGATGCATATGTCCTTGTCGTGTAAAACAATGCCGTCCGCGGTGGTGTAAAAGCAATCCACCGGGCACACCGCAGCGCATGGTGCATCAGTACAGTGCATGCAGGCGACCGAGATGGATTTTTCCCCCCGTTCTCCTACTTTCAGGGTTACCACATGGCGCCGGTTAACGCCCCAGGGGACATCATTGGCATTCTTGCAGGCCACCACGCAGGCGTTGCAATCGATACAGCGCTCGGCATCGCAGAGGAATTTCATTCGTGCCATGATTGTTTACTCCTTTCAGGCCGGCTTGATGCGGCACAGAGTTGCTTTGGTTTCCTGCATCTGAGTAACCGAGTCATAGCCGTAGGTGGTGGCGGTGTTGCAAGCCTCTCCCCGGACCCACGGTGCAGTTCCTTCAGGGTATTTGTTGCCCAGGTCTTTTCCTTCGAACCAGCCGCCGAAATGGAAAGGTGTGAACACCAGCCCCGGTCCCACGCGACGGGTGACCATTGCCATGACCTTGATGCGCCCGCCTTCCGGCCCTTCCAGCCAGATCCAGCTGCCGTCTTTGATCCCGTGGTTGTTGGCATCCACGGGATTGATCTCCGCGAACATGTGCTGTCGCAGCTCTGCCAGCCACTGGTTTGAGCGGGTCGCTGCGCCGCCGCCCTGATACTCTACCAACCGGCCGCTGATGAAGATGAGAGGGTACTCCTTGGAATGGTCCTTATCCTGGATCGACATGTAGAGTGTGGGCAGCCGCCAGAAGGCCTTGCGGTCCTTGTAGGTAGGGTACTTTTTCACCAGATCATAGCGGGGCGTATAGAGTGGTTCGCGGTGGATGGGCACTGGGTCCGGGAAGTTCCACACCACACATCGCGCTTTGGCGTTGCCGAAGGGGGCACAGCCGTGCTTGATGGCCACCCGCTGGATACCGCCGGAAAGATCGGTCTTCCAGTTCCTACCCTCCGCCGCCTTCTTCTCCTCCGGGGTCAAGTCGTTCCACCACCCAAGTCTTTTGAGCATCTCCGCAGTGAATTCCGGGTAACCGTCTTTGATCTCCGAACCCTTGCTATAGGAACCGTCGGCGAGAAGACTTACGCCGTTTCGCTCCACTCCGAACCGGGCCCTGAACACCAGCCCGCCTTCGGCCACCGGCTTGCTGGGATCGTAGAGATTCGGCGTGCCCGGGTGCTTCAACTCGGGAGTTCCCCAGCACGGCCAGGGCAGGCCGTAGTACTCGCCGTTGCAGGGGCCGCCTTCCGCCTTCAAGGTAGTGGTGTTGAATGTTCGCCGGTTCTCTACCTGGAGCTTCAAGCGCTCGGGGCTCTGCCCGGTGTAACCGATGGTCCAGGTGCCGCGATTGATCTCCCGCAAGATGTCCTCAGGCACGGGCTCGTCGTTGACCACCTTGATGTTTTTGAACATTTTGTCGGCGAAACCGAATCTCTTGGCTAGTTTGTAGAGGACGGTTGGGTCCGGCAGGCACTCGAACATGGGTTCGATGAGCTTGAAACGCCATTGCAATGAGCGGTTGGAGGCGGTCACCGAACCGGAATTTTCAAACTGGGTCGCCGCAGGAAGCAGATAGGTGTCGTTCTTACGGTCGCTCATCACTGACATATGCGTGGGAAACGGGTCGTTGATCACCACCATTTCCAGTTTTTCCAGCGCCTTTTTCATTTCCGGCCCCCGGGTCTGGCTGTTGCAGGCATGTCCCTGGAAGAAAACCGCCCGGAAGTTGTCATTTTGTTGCAGATTTTTCCTATCCTCCAGAACGCCGTCTATCCAGCGCGAAACCGGGATGCCCGGGATGTTCATGGTGTATTCCATCTTGCCGTGGCCGGCGTCGTACTTTCTACTCATGTCGAAACGGTTCTTCAGCCATTCGTAGTCCACCTCCCACACCCGGGCCCAGTGCTTCCAGGCCCCTTCCGACAGGCCGTAATAGCCCGGGAGAGTGTGGCAGTTGGGTCCCACGTCGGTGGCCCCCTGCACATTATCGTGGCCGCGGAAGATGTTGGCACCGCCTCCGGAAGTGCCGACGTTGCCGAGAGCAAGCTGTAAGATGCAATAGGCGCGGGTGTTGTTGTTGCCGATGTGGTGCTGTGTTCCTCCCATGCACCAGACAATGGTCCCCGGCTTGTTCTCGGCCATGGTTTTCGCCGCCTGCTTCACCTCGTCTCCGGGGATCCCGGTTACATCCTCCACCACCTTGGGAGGCCAGTTCTTGACTTCCTTGCGGATCTCATCCATGCCGTACACCCGCTGCTGAATATATTTCTTGTCTTCCCAACTGTTTTCAAAGATGTGCCAGAGCATGCCCCAGATAAAGGGCACATCGGTCCCGGGGCGAATGCGGATGTACTGATCCGAATGGGCTGCGGTGCGGGTGAAGCGGGGGTCGACCACAATCATGATCGCGCCGTTTTCTTTACCCCGCAGGATGTGCTGCATGGCCACCGGGTGGGCCTGAGCCGCATTGCTGCCCACAAAGAGCATGGCTTTGCAGTTGTGCATATCGTTGTAAGAATTGGTCATGGCGCCGTAGCCCCAGGTATTGGCTACGCCGGCCACGGTGGTGGAATGGCAGATGCGCGCCTGATGGTCACAGTTGTTCGACCCCCAGAAGGCGGCGAACTTGCGCTGGAGGTAAGAGCCCTCATTGCTGGCCTTGGAAGAGCCGCACCAGAATATGGAATCGGCTCCAGATGTTTTACGGATTTCCAGAAACTTGGCGGCGATCTCGTCGAGAGCCTGGTCCCAGGAAAGCCGTTTCCATTGTCCCTCCACCAGTTTCATCGGATAGCGTAAACGACGGGCACCCAGCCCGTATGCTCGCACCGACGCGCCCTTTGGGCAGTTGGAACCCAGATTGAGGGGGGAATCGAAATCCGGATCCTGCCCGGTCCAGACGCCATTCTGGATTTCCGCTATTATGCCGCAGCCAACGGAGCAGTGGGTGCAGACGCTGCGCCTGGTCTCGACTTTGACTCCGGCCCTGGGGGGATTGACCTCAGCCTCCTGGGCATCGGCTCGTTTGAGCATGGTCAAGGGCAGCATACTCCCAACTGCAGCACCGCCGATGGTGAGGCCGCTCCGCCGCAGAAAGGCGCGCCGGTCCATGGTCCTTTTTTCCCGTCCACCGGTTGCCGAGCCCGCCGCCCCAGCCGCCGCCATGGAGCTCAGGGATCTTTTCTTGATCAATTTCATTTTGATTTCTCCTTTAATGCCTCATCTTTGATGGCGAGTCAGGTCCATGCCGCTTAAAAGCGCGCCCGCTCATAGTATCTTTTGATATGAGGCGTCAAACGGTACCCCTGTGAGCGGACTGTGGACTGGTCCGGGGTTTTGTTTTTTACCGGCGAATTCGCTGCAAGTCCTCTTCTGGCAGCCAGAACTGCAGCGGAACCGCCCAGGAGAGCCATTGTCTTGAGAAAGATGCGACGGCCCTTTCGCTTGTTAACGGAAGGTTTGTCCATAATTACCTCCTCCTGATTTTTAGTTTTCCTGCAAGACTGTAATTGTAATGAGACCCTGCCGGTACCGGCGTTTTCGATCTTGCCTGGACCTCAGGATTCCAGAGCCAGGTACTGTTCCTCGAATTTCATAAACTCTTCGCCCAGTCGACCCACAGCAAGGTAAAATGATGCTGATTTCGTCTGCTGCAGGTCGATGAAAAACTTAGGGGCCCAGGGCACTAGGTGGTTTTCGAAGAAGGTTTTTTGCCCTTCAAGGGTGCTGTCGTCTTCGCTGCTGATGATTATGGCCATGGCCTCGCACAACGCACCCAGGTGATCTTCTGAATCCCGCACCCGGGGCTGACGTTCCAGGCCGAGAGCGGCGAGATCCCTGCGCACCAGGGCGAGGGGCTTGTCCATGATTAGACCGCTGGTGTACCAGGACCCATAAGGCAGCATCTCTCCGTGACCGACACCGATAAACAGTTTGTGGTACTCGGTATCCACGCTTTCCACTGACGCCTTTTGCGCCGCTCTTCTAAGTGCCTGCCAGGCTGCCGCCATCTCACCGCTGTCGGAATTAGCCTCCTCGATGCGGCTCAACAGCTCGAGGGTTTCGGCAGAGGGAGGGGACGTGAGCAAGGTTGCCAGCAAAGAGTAGACGTTGGCCCGGATCTGGTTTTCCCCGGCAAATTCTTCTTTTTCTATTTCCGCCGAATTTTCTCTCTGACTAGGGCTCCGGCCTGACATGCTTTTTTATCCCTTCCTGTTCAGGTGAATAATGTTGTGCCTCGGCAATAGGCCATGGGGGGCATATCCTTCTCGCCCCTCACCGGTGTACCTGGATGCTTTCCTCCCGGGAGAATATGTCCTGAAGCCGGCAGTCTCGGCACATCTGCAGCCTCCTCTTAGCTGTATCATCTTCGAACATCCAGTGTCCGGTGAGTTTCTCCGTGACCCTGTCAACCATTCTTCTGGTGGAGAAGGGGGCACCGCAACAAATACAGTTAAAGGGCTGTTCCTCATGGAGTACGTGCCCCTGGGCCGGCGCCTGGTACCTCAGCCGGGGAATCAAGCGGATGGCCTGCTCCGGGCAGGACTGGCGACACAAGCCGCACTGAACGCACTCCTCCTCGAAAAAGCGGAGCTGGTTCCCGGTAGAACCAGAGGATATGGCCGAAACCGGGCAGACGTTGGCACATGCCAGGCAAAGAGTGCAGCGTCTCGGGTCGATATCGATTCCACCGAAAGGGGCTCCCTCAGGCAAGGTTACCAATGATTGAGGTGATCCCATTTGCTGATACAGGTGCTGAACCGCCTGCCGGATAAGACCTCGCTTTCCGAGCAGGTCGGTAAAAAAGGCGGGCATAATCCCGGGTTCGAGTTCCTGCCTTTTTAGGATTTCGTTCATCTGCTTCCCGGTGTTGTCACCCACAATCAAGTGCAGCCGCTGGGGCTCGTATCCCATTCCTTCCAGAATAGTCGCCGCATATGACCTTTGGAGTTCGAGCTCTCTCAACACCGATGAGGGGGTTGCAGTCTGGCTCCAGAGGATCACCTGGCTGGCGCCGCCGGCAAGGAGGGCAAACCAGATGTCCATGCCGATGGAACCGATTTGCTCGAGGCGAAGGCTGACTACCGGTAGCGGTCCAGACTGGAGACAAGTCAATTCGGCACCGTCCATATCCCCGTCATGGAAGAGAACACAGGGAGGTGCAGCCTGATTAGTACGATGGTGTTGGAGGTCAGCGGCAAGTTGTTGCACTCTCTCCCGCGTCTCTGGAGAGGTCTCGGTGATAGCCGCCGTGGGACAGGCGGTAGCGCAGATTAAACAGCCTTGACAGAGGTGATGATTGATCTCCATGGAGCTTTGTCCCGGGCTTATTGCCCCCGCTGGGCAGACCTCGATGCATCTACTGCAACCACGGGCCCTACCATTGCCGTGAGCACAACGGCGGAGATCATAATTGACGAACCGGGGTTTTTCGAACTCACCAACCAGGTCCGGCAGTTCTTCCAGAGCCTTTTGCAGCGCCTGCGGGTCCTCTCCCGGGGCGTAATAGCCTGGGGGGAGAAGCTCGTCACGGAGATGGGGCGGTGTGGTGAGATCTAGAACCAGGTCGCAATGTTCCAGCCGCCGCGGTTCTGAGTGGGCTCCTCCGCCAGGATCGCAGAAGGCGACCTCGAACATACCCAAATAACCTGTCACTTCAACAGCTGTACCCTGGAGCATTCTAACGTTCTCGGGATCCTGAAGTTTCTTTCTCGAGTCAGAGTTCTCACCCTTTGTTAACGAATGGACGATAAGGGTGCAGGGAAGACGATCCGCGAGCTGGGCGGCCACGGCAGGGGCCCGGTCCTGTTCACCGATAACCACAAGATGTCCCCTCGAGCGGAAGGTAATCGGGGAGTCGGACCGGCCCATGTCCCGGGCGTGCTGGTCACTACTTTGCGAGAGACTGTTGGGCGGGGAGGGGGACGGTTCCGGCCCGGCAGTTCTTTGCTCCCGCGGGCTTCGGTTCTTTTGGGTCTCGCTGATTTCAATCCCTTCTTCCTCACTTTGAGCGGTCTTGGCTAAAAGGAGGGGACTCTCTCCCTCGATCCGGTTCGCTTCATCCGGATCAGGGTCTCCCGAATTCTTGGCCAACCGCTCCATCTGGTGACGGGCGTGAGCGGTGACCGTGTCCCCCATGGGCTTGAATGAGCGGTAGTCATCGTCATAGTCGTCCAGTCCGTCACGCTGGGCGAGTATCTGGGAGTGAAAGAGTTTTCGCAGAGCGCTTTTGCACTGTTCTTCGCTCACCCCGGGGGACAAGAACACGCTGAAATCGCTCTTCTCGTCGAGGGAGTCGAGGGGCGGCAGTGCAGATTCCCTGTCGCCGGCGGCAGCGGGCTCCGGGTCCTTTGATATCTTGCGGTCCCTTTCTTCTGACTTGTTTGGCATCAGTGCTCCTGGAGGCAGGTTGCTTGTTCTGGTTGTTGCAGGGGTTACTATATGCTAACGATCCGCCCCCCTTCTCTTGAGGCGGTGAGGGGCAAGGGAATCGCATTTGTCAACTTTAATTAAGAATTGAGGTAATTATGTTTCAGATTACTATGGTTTG
>JARRNM010000076.1:0-2477 GCA_037384945.1 Deltaproteobacteria bacterium | reverse complement strand
CTGGTTTTTAGGTAAGAAAAATATGGCAGGCGCGGACTTCGGCGAGCTCAGCCGAGCCGTGACCTGCCCTACGAATCTTATTTTATTTATACTAATGAATTTAGTAGGTATCTGTTAGGAAGGTGCTGTCGTCTACATCCAAACCAAAAGGGTCGCTGATGTTTACTCTGCCTCCGAACGGGCAACCGTCTTCTCTTTACGGTCAGTTTCGTTTTTCAGAGCTTCCTTGCAGAAATAGCAGATGACCTCCTTTTTCTCACCTTCCTCAAAGGCTATCTGTTCTCCCATTACCTCCCTGAAGCATCGAGAACAGAGTATTTTTGTTTCCTCCGACTTACCAACCATATTCGCCCTCCTTTACTACCCCAGTCAGTTTCCTGGGCACCAGCTCCCTTTGCGGTATGAACACTGCCTCGTGTGATCAGTTAGGAGACAGTAGCAGCAGCACAGTTTGCTTTTATCAAGTGTCCCTCGGGAAACCATGTCACCAGATGTCATTCTGAAAAGTAGCGCTAAGCGCCGGACGGCGAAGAATCTCATAGAGAGTACGGGCGCAGAGATTCTTCGTCCCGCGCCGGGGGGGACTCAGAATGACACTGAGGAGTTTCCCGAAGAGGATTCTCTAAAGATAATACCTTTCTGCCGGCAAAAAATACGGCAAGGACTGTATTCCCCGCGCGACAAGAGAGTAAGCCTGTATATTACTTCACTCCTCCCTCAGAAGAAGGGTGCAAATACGGTCAACACCCTATGGACAGGTCAGCATCTTTCCGCTTTACTTTCTTAAAAGGGAATTTGCTGAGTATGGAACAACAACGAGGAGGTGCGAGATGCCAGTACGAAGCGCAGAAGCCGAATGGAAAGGTAATCTGAGTCGCGGCTCCGGACGAATGAAGGTGGGCAGCGGAGCTTTTGAAGGGCCTTTTAGCTTCCCGTCTCGCTTCGAGGATGGACCTGGGAGCAATCCCGAGGAACTCATTGGCGCAGCCCACGCCGGCTGCTTCTCAATGGCGCTGTCCCATATGCTCTCCGAGGCAGGACACATTCCGGACGTAGTTCATACCACCGCCAAGGTTCATATCGATAAAGTGGCTGACGGTTTCAAAATCACCACTATCGAGTTGCACACGGAAGGCAAGGTCCCCGGCATTGACGAGAAGACTTTCCAGGAAAAGGCCGTGGCGGCCAAGGAAGGATGCCCCGTTTCCCAGGCCCTGGCCGGCACGGAGATCAAGCTGGAAGCCAAGCTGCTCAGTTAGATCTGCTGCCCGTCCGTTGTGATCAGGCAAGCATGATTAAACCACCAAGGACACAAAGTGCACAAAGGGGTCCCTATCTTTTTGTAGGTTTCTTCGTGTCGGGGCGGATCTTTGTGGTTTTTTCCTCTCTGTGGTTCAGTTCCCCACGATTTGCTTGGACGCAATGCACTATGAGCCAAACATCTGCTGCCCGGGCCTCCGCCAAAGCAGATTGCTTAAATTTTTTACCGGCTAGGTGACCAGCTTCATAGGCTCACCACAGCACACCAACTCACCTCCTCCAGCCTCTTTCACCTCCACTACGTTTCCGCAGATGTCACACTTCCACACTTCACCGACTGCACTGACCTCTGGCATCTCCTCACCTCTTCATCTTATGCTGATTGCTGCCTGATTTCACAATACTGTTGGTTTCTAAGGATTGGGTATAATCAGTTGAAAGCATCCAATGGAAGTACATCCCTGCGGAGTTCTCCCCTTGGTTATTTAGCGCTCGGCACAGGAGTCGTTGAAAAGTGCAACGAGTGTACTCTTGAGGGGCTCGCCTGCCATTTCGGCAAAGGCGCAGACGTTTTTTCCCACTTCTTTTTCAAAATCGTCGTTGATCTTTCGCACGTCTTTCTCGCTACCCTCAGCCATGGCATGGGACATTTGCTCCTCATATCGTTCAATTTGACTCTTGATAACGAGACTTAAGTCATCCATGGATTGCTGCATCTAAAGACTCCTTCCAGCTGACTCCACCTTTCGGGTATGAGCAGTTTTTAACAAGATATCTCATGCTACCACTCAAGCCTTTAATGGATAAATAGGGGTTAAACAGTATTTTTTCCCCTTGAGAGGAGTAGTAAGGATAGCGAGTCCGAAAGGCACAGGGGGTTGCCCTACATTTATATCTGCTTGCCCTGAGCGTAGGGCGGACGCCTCTGTCCGCCAAGAGTCCTGGCGGAAAGGAACTCTCTGCCTCGAATAGCAACTTCCTTAGGGTGTCACTGTTTCCCTTTATCACCCCGCAGCGACTTTCCAAAATTTTCAATAGACTTTGCAGTCTCTTGGCGCACCTTATCAACCTGTTGTGAGGTTTCTTGCTTGAGAGCCTCTATCTTTGTTTTTAGCTCCCTGACCTGACTGTTCAGGTCCGACTGTTTGCCGCCGGCGCGGTTAAAGGCAAAGACGGCGAAAACCAGAGCAATGATTGAAATGATGAGGGCTAGTGTT